>JBJOJU010000248.1:0-2617 GCA_046046485.1 Chloroflexota bacterium
CAGTGCGCAGATTTCGGCTCGGAAACCCGCAGCCAGCTGCTGCTGCTGAGATTGTATCCACTGCAATAGAAAGCACCGAAACGATGCTTGATCGCCAGATTTCACGGTCGTGTTGGGCTGCGTATATTGCAACAGTGGCGTTTTTCGCTGCATTCTATGCGTTGATCATTCCCTTGCCGCTGTACATGCAGGGAGTCGGGATTCCCGATTGGCAGATCGGCATCGTGATGGGCGCCTTCGCGACTGCGTCGCTGATCGGGCGCCCATTTGCCGGGGCGCTGACCGACCGCTACGGGGTGCGGCCGGTGATTCTGTTCGGGACCGTCGCACTCGCGATCGGGAGTCTGGGTGTCGCCCAGACGACCACGGTGGCGCTGTTGTTTGTGCTGCGCATGCTGCAGGCGGCGGGATATGTGGCGTACACGACGGCGGCGACGGCACTAGTCGCCGGGCTCGTGCCGGCCGAAGCCCGTGGCACAGCGGTGGCACGCTATGGAACCGCCGCGAATGTCGCCATCACGCTGGTACCGTTGGTCATCAACGCACTGCTGCCCCGTATCGGTGCGCAGGGGGCGTTCGTAGCAGCGGGGAGCGCAGCGGTCGTGGCGGGGTTGATTATCTGGCAGATTATCCCGGCGTCGCCAACCAAATCGGCGGCGATTGTGTGGGCGGAGCTGGTGCACTTCCCGCGGATGCTGTGGGCACCGATGGTGACGGCGTTCTGTTTCGGGGTCGGTTTCGGGGCGTATTTTCAATATTTGCCGCTGCTGGCGGATCGGCGCGATATCGCCGACCTGGGGGTGGTGTACGTCTGCTACGGCATCGCGATCGTGGCCACGCGGATGCTCACCGGGCGCTTCCTCGACGGTGCCGATCGGCGCGTGGTGTTGGTGCCGGCCGCGGTGGTGACGGCGCTGGGGATGCTCGTGTTCGCCCGTGCCGACACCATCTGGTTGTTGTGCCTCGCAGCCGCGTGCACCGCTATCGGCGGTGGGTTGTCGCACCCGGCGCTGATCGCGATCCATGTCGACACACTGCCCCAGCGAGGCAAAGCGGTGGCGGCGTTTTATATCGCATTCGATGTCGGAATCGGTCTGGGGTCGTGGTTGTTGGGGGCGGTGTTGCAGGCGGGCGGGTTGACAATCATGTTCGCCGTCGCCGCCGTGGTCAGCCTGCTGGGTGCGGTGACGCAGCGTCGGATACCGCGGTAAATATTGGCCCACCCGATGTCCCAGTGTCATTTCATTGGGTGATTCGCCGAATATACATCGAGAGAGGTGCGCATTGCAATGCGCACCTCTCTCGATATTTTCCCGCGCCTCCGTGCGTAACGGATGGGTGATTTTTTGGGTGCTACAGATTCGAATAGCTCTCGTCGACGTACCACTCCAGGTCTTCGGCGGCGAAATCACCGGCGTCGATGGACAAATCGTCGTCTGAGAGCGAGAGGGCTTCCTCGAACGCGCCGTCGCCGGTGGTATCGACCTCATACGCGAGCGATTCGCCCTCGTCGTCGATGGTGTCGAGGTCGAAAGTGAACGCACTCTCGTCGATCGTCGCGACATCGTCGATGGAAAAGGCCACGTCGCCGTCTGCATCAGAACTGATGATGTCGAGGTCATAGACCCCGTCGTCGTTCCCGCTGATGACGAAGGTGCCGTCGGTCTCGTCGTAGGCGAAGGTCACGGGTTGGTCTGCAGCCAGATCGAAGTCGGTCAACTGCGTGCTGTAGGCTGTATCGGTGTCGTCGACCACATCGCCGAAGTAGATGTCGGCGTCGTCTTCGTTGGCGCTGTCGAGGGTCAGGGTGTCGAGACCGGCGGCGAAGCCGATGTCGGTCTGGTCGTCGGCCACCAGCAGGTCGTCGATGTGGACGACGCGGCCGTCAGAAAGCGCGGTGACAGCGAAGGTATCGGCGTCGCTGCTCTGCATCTGTAACGAGACGGTCTCGTTTGCGGGGATGGTGATGAGTGGCGTTCCGCGACCTTCCCAGACGGTCGGGGCAGATTTGACGACGGTCACCGTGGCACCGGCGATTTCGTTGATGAACTCGCCGTCGAGGTAGCCGATGCGGCGACCGTCGGGGGTGACGAAGAGCGACTGGACTTCGGCGCCGCTGTCGGTCGCGGTGACGTCGTGCAGCAGGAAGATGGTCGCGCCCTTGCCGCCGGTTTTGCTCTTGGGGCCGTTGCAGAAGTCGCATTCTTGGCGGAGCAACCGGGGCTCCGACGGAGTCAACTCGAGCGTGAGGGTTTCGGCGTCGCCTTCGTAGAGGTCGCTCTCGTAGGCGGGGTTGGGCGAGCCTTCGTACGACCAGCGATTGGCTTGCATGTCGACGCGAATAGCGCGGACTTCGTTGGGGTAGTTGTTGTCGTAGACCATGATGTCGACGTACCGGTCGTCGATGGGTTCGATGGCGACGGGTGCGATGGCGTGCCCACCCGTCCAATCGCGTTTATAGATGCCGATGGTATAGACGTGGGCAGGGTCAGAGCTCTGCATCCAGGTCGACAGAGTCTCGACGATCTGGGCCGGGGTGCCGTACTGCATGGCATTGGTGGTGGGGGCGGTCATCTGTGTCGCCCACCAGTAGGCGATTTCGGCCTGCAGTGCGTCG
>JBJOJU010000311.1:0-10620 GCA_046046485.1 Chloroflexota bacterium
ATGCTCTTCGCGACCTCCGCGCCTCCGTGTGAGCGACGTGATAACTCTGGGTGGCCTACATTGCGCCCACCAGACGACACTATCGTCTGACCCGCTTCCCATTACGTGCTCTGCGCGACCTCCGCGCCTCCGTGTGAGCGACGTGGAAACCCTGAGTGGCCTACATTGCGCCCACCACACGACACTATCGCCTGACCCGCTTCCCATTGCGTGCTCTGCGCGACATCCGCGCCTCCGTGTGAGCGACGTGATAACTCTGATCAGCAGAGCGCAGGTATATCCTACCGATGCAGGTCTTTTTGCCAGGCAGCCAACAATTCGGGGATATCCGCATACAGCAGGTCTGGTTTGATGGGCGAGGCATCCACATCAGCACGGGTGACCACCCCGGTCAAAACCATACCCGCGGTCATGCCGGCTGCCAGTGCACCGGCGACGTCGGTGTCGATGCGGTCGCCGATGGTCAGGGTCTTTTCCGGGTCGGCGGCCAATATCTCGGTGGCGATGTGGAACATCGTCGGGCCGGGTTTGCCGATGATGAACGGCTTGGTATCGGTCGCCGCTTCGAGGAAGGCCAGCAACGAGCCACAGCCGGGCACGAGCCCTTCGGGCATCGGCAGTGAGACATCGGGGTTGGTCCCGATGAACTGTGCTCCCGCGCGGACCAGCAGACACGCGGTGCGCAGTTTGGCATAGGTCACCTCGGTGTCGAGCCCAACCACCACGTACGCGGGTGCTTGGTCGTCTTCGACGAAGTAGCCGTCGCTGAACAACTCGGTGCGCAGCCCATTCATCCCGATGCAGAATACTTTGGTCCCGTGCGGTGCGCGGGCTTTCATCCAACGGGTGGCAGCGACGGGTGAATTGATGATGTGTTCGGCAGGCACATCCATCTGCATACCGGCCAATTTGTCACTGAACTGCGCCGGGGTCATGGTGGCGTTGTTGGTGATACAGGCCGTCTTGATGCCGTGCGTCTTGCAGAATGCAATCAGGCGATCGGCGCCTTCGAGGCGTTCGTGGCCGCGGTAGAGCACCCCATCCATATCGAGCAACAGCGTGTCGTATGCGCTGAGTGGTTTCATCGTCTGCTCCTACATGCGCTCGGGGACATGAATCCCCAGCAACCCGAGTCCGTTGGCGAGCCCCTGGGCAGTCGCAGCGGTGAGTGCCAGCCGGGCAGTGCGCAGCGCCTCGTCGTCCGCTTTGACCACCGGACAATCGCGATAGAACGCCGCAAATGCCCGGGCGGTGTCGTAACACCACTCGGCGATGACAAACGTCGTGTAGCGCGTCGCAGCCTCGCGCACCGCCCCGGGCAGCTTCGCCAACTGGCGCACCAGGTCGAGTTCGACCGGGTGGGTCAGCAGTGCTGCATCGGCAGCCGGCACCGTCAGCGGCGCGTCGTCGCCCAGCACCCGGCGCACAATCGAGCGGCAGCGCGCGTACATATATTGGATATACGGCGCGCTGTTGCCCTCGATGGCCATCATGCGGTCCCAGTCGAGCGTGATATTGCGACGCGAATCCTGGTAGAGATCGTTGTACATCACCGCGCCGATGCCCACTTTTTCGGCGACGTCTTCTTTGACGGTTTCGGGCAGATCCGGGCTCGAGGCATCGACCACCGCGCGCGCACGGGCGTGGGCATCGTCGAGCAACTCGCTCAGATAGACCATGTTGCCGGCGCGGGTCGACAGCGGCTTACCGCTCTGGTCGAAAATCGTGCCGAATTTGACGTGCTCGAGCAACACCGATTCGGGCACGTAGCCCACTTTGCGCGCCAATGCGAACAGCTGGCGGAAGTGGAGCTCCTGCGGGGCGCCGACCACGTAGATGATCTGGTCGGGATTGAATTCTTCCATGCGGTACTTAATACACCCCATGTCGCGGGTGTGATAGAGCGACCCCGAATCCGACCGCTGCAGCAAAAAGGTGGGCATGCCCTCTTCGAGCTCGGGCACCACCACGGCACCCGCCTCGTCGCGATAGGCGAATCCGCTCGCTAGTGCATCGGCGATGACGCCTTCGTTGAGCGGCGCATAGAAGCTCTCGCCCAGCGCATGGTCGAACGACACCCCCAAGCGGTCGTAGTTGGTCTGGATCGCCGTCAGGGTCAGATTGACCATCCACTGCCATAGTTCGACGGCGGTGGGATCGCCCTGTTCGAGCTTCAGCGACCACGAACGCGCCTCGTCGTGCAGCGCTTCGTTTTCTTTGGCTTCCTTCGAGTACGCCGCATACAGCTTGTCGAGCTGCGCCAATGCCTCTTCGTCTTGGCCCTCGGGTTTACCCCAGCGCACAATCGCGGCTATATTCATCCCGAACTGTTTGCCATAGTCGCCCAGATGGTTGTCGCCGATGACGGTATAGCCGAGGAAGCGGAAAATGTTGGCCAGCGCCTGCCCGATAATCGTCGAGCGGATATGCCCCACGTGCATCAATTTGGCGATATTCACTGACGAGTAGTCGATGACAATCCGCTTCCCCGTGCCGATATCGTCTTTTCCATATGCGGCTGCTTTGCTCGACACTTCTGCCAAGACAGACCCGATATAGCGCGTCGTATCGATTGAAAAATTCACGAACGGACCAGCCGCCACCACCTGCTGCAACAAGCCGTCGCTGGGCAGCGTGATCGCCGCGGCCAATTGCTGGGCGAACTGCGGCGGCGGGAGTTGCTTCTCGCGGGCTGCTTTGAACGTCGGGAAGGCGACATCGGCGGGGATATTGGGTTTGGGGGCGACGAGTTCGATGTGTTCGGCCGGCACCAACCCGGTCGCGAGGATCGCCTCACGAGCCTGGCGGTGCAGTCGATCGAGGGTATATTCCACAGAAACATCCTTTCTGAAAATCACGTCGTGGGTCAGTCTTGCCAAAACGCCGCGGCCCAACCGCGGTCGACGAGCACACTGCGCAGCGCGAGCATCGCAGTGTAGGTGGGCAACAGATACACCGTCTCACCGGGTCGGGCAGCGGCCAATGCCGCATCGAGCGCCGTCGAAATCGCGGGGACAGCACTGAGACGCTCGGGGGCAACCCCGGCATACTTCAGTCTGACATGCATGTCGGCCGCCCGCGTGCCTGCCACAAAACCGTGGGCAATGTGTGGCGCCACCAGTTCGAAATCCGCATCCCATAGCCACGAAACATCGGTCCCATCGGCGTCGAGATCGTTGATGAGAAACACCACCGTCGCCGGCTCGTGCCAGGCATCCACCAGCATACGCAGGGTCTCACTGGCCCCGATGGGGTTTTTGATGAGTGCGAGCACCAGCGTGCGATCAGGCGTCTGCACCACCTCGTAGCGCCCAAACGCCGCGTGAAACTGTGCATACGTCGCCGCATAATCGGGCGAATAGCCCAGTGTCTCGGCGACGGCGACCGCAGCCAAGGCATTGACGGCGTTGTAGAGACCCGGCATGGGCAAGAGAAAAGAAACTCCGCGCTGGGGCAGCCGGATGCTGACCGTGCTGCCCCGCAACCCTGCGGCAGTCACCGCATCGAGGGCATACTGTGGGCGCGGCCGCGTAAAACCGCAGCCCGCGCAGGTGTAGTGCCCGATGTGCCCCGAAAACCGCACCTGGTAGTCGAGTGCGCTGCCGCAGCGGCAAAACCCTGCGTCAGCCAGGTGTGCGACGGCGTCGCGGGCAGTGGCGACCGCGTCGTTGCCGTAGGGCACCGTGTGGCAGTGGACATCGAGCGCGAGCCGCGCCAGGGTGGGGTCGTCGGCGTTGTAGAGCACGACCGTCGCGCTGGGCAGGATCGACAATGCCTGCAGCCAATTGCGGGCGATGGTGTCGACCTCGCCGTAGCGGTCGAGTTGGTCACGGAACAGATTGTGAACGAGTACCAACCGGGGCTGGGTCGCTCGGACCACCTGCGGCAGCGCTGCTTCGTCGCATTCGAAGACCGCGATGTCATAGGGCACGGAGCCGTTCCAGCGCACGCCGGCGACGGCCGTTGCCGTCACGCCGCTGATGAGATTCGCCCCGGAGCGGTTGTGGAGCACGCGCAGCCCCGCGGCAGCCAGCAGCGCCGCGACCATCCGACTGGTGGTGGTTTTGCCGTTGGTGCCGGCGACCAGCACGACGCCCTGCGGCAGCCGGGCGCAGACGTGGCTCAACACATGCGGCGAGACCCGCAGCGCGACCCGCCCGGGGATCGTCGTCCCGCCACCACGGCCGAAGCGCCGGCTGAGCCAGCCGGCGATGTGTCCCGCCCAGATTGCAAAAAAATCACGCATCGCGTGGGTACCACCCCGACAAAACGGCAGATGCTGGCTGTATTATACCCGGCTGTGCCATACACCCGTCCACTCAGGGACAATCACCGTGCCGTCGGCTTGGGTTTCACTACCCATTGCCACGCCGAAGAAAAACGACGTCAACTGGGTCGCCTCGTCCGCCGAAGCAAAGCGATAATCCGTCGCCACGGCAGTCCGCGTCATGCCGAACTCCTGCTCGAACAGGGCATAGCATTCGGCGAGCACGGGCGTGGGCGGCGCAGGCGTCGCGACGCCTGACCCCAGCGTCTCGGCGATAATCGCCACGCCCCCCGGCGCGAGCACCCGGCGCATCTCGGTGATCGCCCGCCGGACATTGGCCTGCCAGCTCCCCGGCAACCACTCGGTGGCATGGCCGAAGCTCCAGCCGGCAGTGACGACGTCGAACGACCCTGCAGCAAAGGGAAGCGCGGTGTTGTCGGCTTGGACCAATCGTCCCGTCGTCGGCAGGTGCTGGCGGGCGACGTGGAGCATCGCACCGGCGCGGTCGCTGGCCGTCAACGACCGGCATGGCCCCAGCAACCCGGCGACACGGCCGGTGCCGCAGCCCATATCGAGCACCCGTGCAGCGGGCAGATCGGCGAGCCCAGCGATGTGGGTCGCCAGATTCCCCTGGTAGTCTTCGCGCATCACCAAGGTGTGATAGGCGGCCGCGTGGCTCTGTGACGCATAGATCGCAGCGAAATCACTCATCGTCGTCGTCCCAATCGTCGTCGTCGTCATCCCACTCTTCGTCGTCGTCGTCTTCGTCGTCCCAGAGGTCGGCGGGCAGCGGCAAATCGAGCCCCGTCGGGTCGACACTGAAGCCTGCTTTGGCCAACAACGGGACGACAAACTGCGCCGAACCAGCGGCAAACGTCCACGTCTGCGTCGCCTCGTCGGCGCGTGCACAACGCGCCAACACCTGCGCGTGCCGCTCGGGCAACACCGGCAACTCGATGGTGACGACGTCGCCGGCGATCTGCGGGGTGACGATGGGCGCCCGCTCGCGCGCCTGTGCATACCCCAGCAGCAATGCCGCCTGGGGCGTCAACTGGGGCGCCCAACTGAACTGAGTGCCACTCTGGCGGCAGACATACCACTCGGCCAACCCGCGGCTGCGACGGACCCGCACGATCGACCCCAGGCGCAGTCGGACGCCCGCGACGCCGTCACGGGTCTCTTCGGGGCAGGGTACAATCGTCCGCGTCTGCGGATCAAAGTAGCTATAGCGCACCCCGCTCTTCGTCAGGGGGTAGAAAACCGTCGCACCCAGTGCCGGGGCTTCGGGCAATGCCGGGAGTTCGGCGATCATCTGCTCGAGGGCATAGACGACTAGGCCCCGGTGTTCGATGCGTGCAAACAGACCCTGACGCCGCCACGACGTCAGGGTGAAGCGATTGCCAGTGACCGTGCCTTCGCCGCGCAAGAACGGCATGACGCGAATGTCGTGGATGACGAATACTCCCGGCGAGAGTTCTTCGAGTGCGCTCGATTTATTCGCCTTCATTCACACGTTCGCCAATGAGATCGCAGCGCTCGTCGTCGAGTGCTCCTTTGCCGCAAGCAACCAGCAAATCATGCCGCTGCTGCGCCATTTCGATGAGATGCGCCCGTTCGTGTTGGACCATCCAGTTGCCCTGATGCAACAAATTGATGTGCCCGTACAAGACGTGGTCGGCACTGCGGTGCCAGGCTGCGCTCGTCAACCCGCGCAGCAGGAGCAGACACTCGCGCCGTGAATCGTGGAACGCCTGCAGAATCGCGCGGATGTCGCGGCTGCGATAGTGCGCTGCCGCCACCAACTTGGGCGGGTGGGCCGACGACAATTGCGGGTTGTTGGTGTCGAGGATCTTGGTGGCGCGCTCGCAGAAAACGAAATTCATATCGTTTAAATGCCCGAGCACCTCTTTGAGCGACGGGGTATTGTCCGGGCCGGGGCAGGACAGAATCGCATCGTCGACGTCGCTGAGCATCGCCCGCAGGGTCGCTTCCGTGTGTTCCAGTGCGTGCATGATGGCGTGCGGTCCGAGGGTGCCCATCGCTTCGCTGGCCAAAAACGCACGGTGCGCTTCGGGCACCGTGCCACAGGTCGGGCAGGCACCGTGTAGGGTTCCCTCACGGGTTTCGCCGCAGGTCACGCAGACATAGAGGTCGCCGAGCTCGGTGGCGTTGAGGTCACGGCGTTCGGCGATGGCTTTTGCGGCCCGCCCCAGCAACTCGCGGGAAGTGTCTGATGTCCCGGTGATGCGTTCCATCTCGACGGTTTCGGGGATGAGGCCGTTGAGGGCGCAGTCGATATTATGGGCGGTGTTGCCGACGCCCCTGGTAGCGAAAAACGCACGCTCGGCGCGCGCGCCACGGGCAGTACACAACGCATCGAAGAGGCGAGCGATATTGAAGCGGCGTTCCTTGCGGGCTTGGGTCGCCCAGGCACGGTACGCGACCTGCCCCATGCTGGCACTCGTAAAGAGGCGATGGAGCTCTTGTTCGGACGTGTTCATTGCTTTCCTCGGGCGACATCGGTCGCCATCTGTACCCTGCGAAACCGTCGCATCGTTGCGCCATCATACTATAATCACATTGAGGCCCATTGTGAATAGATTGCGTGGGCAGTTTTTGACCAGTTTTCGGCTGAGGCGAAAGGCATTTGTGACCACAGCACTCGTCCACGATTACCTCAACCAATACGGTGGTGCCGAACGGGTGCTCGAAGCGCTGCACGACCTCTACCCTGCCGCTCCCGTCTATACATCGATTTACGACCCGCAGGCGATGCCGACTGCCCTCCAGTCGTGGGACATCCGCACCTCCGCCATCCAGCACTTCCCCGCTTGGCGCCGCTACTTCCGCCATTACTTCATGTTCTACCCGCGCGCCTTCGAATCCTTCGACATGCGCCGCTATCGCTTGATCATCAGCAGCAGCAGCGCATATGCAAAAGGCATCATCCCGCCCCCGGGTGCCACGCATATCTGCTACTGCCACACCCCGATGCGCTTCGCCTGGCAGACCGACCAATATATTGCCCGCGAAAACATCACCGGCATCAAACGCGCCGTGATGCAGCCGCTGCTGGGCACCCTGCGTGACTGGGACGTGCGATCTGCCGACCGCGTCACCCACTACATCGCCAATTCGAATGTCGTCGCCCAGCGCATCAGTCTGCACTATGGCCGCACGGCGACGGTGATTCCACCGCCCGTCGATCTCGCCCCCTACACCCCCCGGCCCGCCGGCGACTACTTCCTCACCGGCGGCCGATTGGTGCCCTACAAACGCCTCGATCTCGCCATCCGGGCCTGCACAGCCGCCGGGGTGCCCTTGGTCGTCTTCGGCGACGGGCGTGACCGCGCCGAGCTCGAGGCGCTGGCTGGGCCGACCATCCGCTTTGTCGGGCGCATCAGCGAAGCCGAACGGCTCGAGTTGTTTGCCGGCTGCAAGGCGTTTCTGTTCCCCGGCGAAGAAGACTTCGGCATCACGCCCCTCGAGGCAATGGCAGCGGGCCGGCCCGTGGTCGCCTACCACGGCGGCGGCGCGCTCGACACCGTCATCGACGGGCAGACGGGACTCTTTTTCCCCATCCAAACGGTCGAAGCCCTCCGACACGCCATCGGCCGGGTCGACCAGATCCCCTGGGATGCTGCTGCCATCCGCGCCCACGCCGAGTACTATGGCCGCGACCGCTTCGTGGCGCGGATGCGCGATTTCATCGCCAATCACCACGAGGACCTGCATGGATGATCTGACGCGCCTGTGGCGTTTTCTCTGCCTGCGCTGGTGGGCGGTCGTGCTGCCCGCACTGCTTCTGGCCGGCACCGGTGTGCTCCCGCTGCTGCAGCGCACCCCGCTCTATCGAATCGAACGCACCGTGTTGCTGACGAGCCGCGCGCCCATGAACGAAACAGGCGACACGCTGGGCTACGACTTCCCCGCCATCAGTCGTTCCCCGCTCTATCGCGAATCCGTCGCCGCATTGGCCGGCGTCAGTGTCGCCGACGTCGCAGCGATGCTGTCTGTGCGCAATGCCGACCGCGCGCTGACGTTCACGGTGACCGGGAGCGACCCTGCGCAGCTGCTGCCCATCCGCGATGCCGCCGTGGCGGTGCTGGTGCGAGATGGTACACTACTCTGGGGCAACACCAGTGGCCAAACCGCGGTCAACGTCGCCGAGCTCGGACAGGTGGACACACCGCAGCCCGTGGCAGTCTGGCGCGATCAGCTCGTACAGCTGTTCCTGCGGGCAGTCGCCGGGGCGCTCGTCGGCCTGTTGTACGTGACATTCCGCGGGGTACAGGGAGAAACTGCGCATGCGCATCAGTGACTACATCAAAATCTTCCGACGGCGCTGGCTGCCGGTCGTCTTGGCGTTCGTGCTCACCGCCGTGGCAGCGTACGTCTTCAGTAAGCTCCAAGAGCCACTGTTCCGCTCCGAAGCCAGCTACCTCGTCGTGCCCAACCGCAACGACAACGGCTTGTCGATCGTGTTGACCAACAACATGAACAGCTACAAGCAGCTGGCATTGGCACGCCCACAAATCGAAAAACTCAGCGCCCAGCTCCAACTCGACCGCACCCCGGAGTGGTTACTCGAGCACATCTCGATCCAGGCCAACGCCGACGACCGCAAGATGATCGTCCAGGTCGACTACCCCGATGTCGACATGGCTCCGCGCCTCGCCAATGCGGTGGGCGAAAACATGGCCGCCTTGGTCAGCTCGCTCAACGACGGCCTCGAAGGCACCGACAAAATCAACATGCGCGTCACCACCCCGGCGACGCCCCCGACGCTCTACCGCCCCCAGACCAAGATCAACGTCGCCGCTGGTGGGTTCTTGGGTCTCATCATCGGGCTGTTGCTGGCACTGGTGCTCGACGCCCTCGACGATACCCTCAAGAGCAGCGAAGAAGCCGAAGCCCTCGTCGGGCTGACGGTCATCGGCGCGATTCCGGTGCACGGGACAAACCCTGATCGCCGCACCGCTGGGAGAAAAACCCAATGACCACCATCACCCCCCCAGTCTCGCTGGTCGCCCTCAGCGAACCGCAATCGGCCGCGGCAGAGGCATTCCGCACGCTGCGCACCAACATCCAATTCGCCGGGCTCGACCGCACCCTGCAGCTCATCAGCGTGACCAGCGCCGGCGTCGACGAAGGCAAATCGGCAGTGGCAGCCAATCTGGCAATCACGATGGCCCAGGCCGAGCAGCGCGTTGTGCTGGTCGATTGCGACCTGCGCCGCCCCGCGCTGCACACGTTGTTCGGGCTCAACAACGAGCAGGGCATCACCACCATGCTCCTCGCCAGCGAAGGTACTGCTGCGCCGCTCCAGGCCACCAGCGTGCCCGGTCTGTCGCTCTTGGCCAGCGGTCCGTTGCCGCCCCGCCCCGCCGACATCCTCGGGTCGCGGCGCTTCGGCGAAATCTTGCAGAGCCTGCGCGACAGCGCCGACGTCGTCATCATCGACACGCCCCCCGTGTTGGCGGTCACCGACGCCGTCGTGCTGGCGCCACGAGTCGACGGGGTGATCCTGGTGATGCGCGCCGGCCACACCCGCCGCGAACCGGCCAAGCAAGCAAAAACCGTCCTCGAGAAAGCCAAAGCCAACATCGTCGGCATCGTCCTCAACGACGCCGAGCTCAACGCCACCACCGACTATTACGGCTAAAACACCATGATCGACATCCATTGTCATATCTTCCACGACCTCGACGACGGCCCGCGTACCCGCGATGTGTCATTGAAAATGGCCCGCCAGCAGCACGCCGCCGGCGTCACCACCGTCGTCGGCACGCCACATAGCCCCAACTCATCGGCGTCGCGCAAATACAGCGCCAGCCTGATCCGCGAGCGCGCCCACGAGCTCCAAGAGCTCGCGCAGGCCGATGGTCTCGATCTGACCATTTTGCCCGGCACCGAGATCAACTACTACAGCCAGATTTCGCACCACCTCAAGAGCGAGACCATCATCCCCCTCGCCGGCACCAATACCCTGCTCATCGAAATGCCGGTGTTTGCCGTCGATATGCGTTATTTGCCCACCGCCGTGGAGCTCATCGCCGAAGGCTATACCGTGGTGATGGCACACCCCGAACGCTACATCTACAACCAAAAAGATCTCGATGACCTGCGCCGTATTCACGAAGTGGGTGTCCTCTTCCAAATAACAGCCCACGCGGTCACCGAAGCCAAGAGCACCCTCCTCTTCGAACACGGCATGGTCGACCTCGTCGCCAGCGATGCCCACGGCGACACCTACCGGCCGACCCAGATGGCGACCGGCTATACCAAGGTCAGTGAACGCTACGGCACAGCGACCGCCGACCGCTTGTTCGTCGAAACCCCTGCACGGCTTA
>JBJOJU010000331.1:0-4469 GCA_046046485.1 Chloroflexota bacterium
CGAGCATGACGTAGTTCGAGATGTCGACGATATTCGAAATCGGGCGCATGCCGGCCATCGTCAGGCGGCGCTGCATCCAGAACGGCGAGGGCTTGATGGTGACCCCGCGGACCATGGTGACGGTGAAGCGCGGGCAGAGGGCCGGTGTCTCGATGGTGACCTTGGCGCTGGCGTCGATGGCTGCGCCGCCGGTGCTGATCGCGGGGTCGGGCAGGCGGACCTTCTGGCCGGTCAGGGCAGCGACCTCGCGGGCCATGCCGATGAGCGACAGGGTCCGGGCCATGTTGGGCAAGACGTCGATGTCGATGACGGCGTCGCCCAGGTAGTCAACGAGCGGCATCCCGATCGGTGCATCTTCGGGGAGGATGAGGATACCCTCGTGTTCGTCGGACATGCCCAATTCTTTTTCGGAGCAGAGCATGGCGTCGGACATCACCCCACGGACGGGTTTCCCTTTGAGTTTGACTTTGACCCGGCCTTCGACGTGCCCGTCATAGAGCACGGCGCCTTCTTTGGCATAGACAGCGCGGACGGGGAAGCCGATGGGACCGAGGCCTTTCCATTGCTGGATGTTGGGGGCGCCGGTGACGACGGTATGGACCTGGCCGGGCGCCCATTCGACCTCGGCGAGGACGAGGCGGTCGGCGTTGGGATGTTGGCTGACCGAAATGATATTGCCGATGACGATGAGGTCACGGTCCCAGGGCAGATCAGCCCCTTCGATGCCGTAGCGTTCGACGGCGTCGACTTCGAGACCGGAGCGGGTGAGGCGTTCGGCGAGCTCGTCGACGGGGAGGGTGATGTCGACGTATTCACGGAGCCACGAAAGCGGGATACGCATGCAGAGTCCTTTCGTAACGAATCACGGCAGCGTCGGCGTACCGACGGTGAAGGGTAAGAAAACGGCTTCGCCGGTGAGTGCGAGGGCGTGGTTACGCTTTTCGGCGCGCAAAGGCGAGCGGGTGTCGACGAGACCGATCTGGATCATGTAGAACCCTTCGGCCAGGTCGGCGGGAATGGTGATGGAATGCCGGGTAACGAGGCGATCCCCCGGGGTCCAGCGACTGGTGGGCACCGGGTGGAGTGTCTGGGTGACGGAGTGGTACTCGCGTTTATACACATCACGGACGACGAGGTAGAGCTGCCAGTCGTAGCTTGGGCGGTCATAGACCTGCCAGCGGAAGGCGAGATCGACAGTGTCGCCCGGTGCGATGGAGGCGGGGGCGTCGAGATCGAGCAGTGCGATGCCGCCGGCACTGCCAGGTGCGGCGAACACGGCGTCACGTGTGCTGGAAAGGGGTGTCGCGGTGGTGGCGGGGTCGGGCAGGTCGACATGGAAGCGCGGCAGCACCAACCCCCACCAGAACCCGAGCTGCAAGAGCAGCGCGCCGACCCCGAGGGCGGCGACGGTGCGCGCGCGCGGGTACCACCCGAGACCACGGGTATAGCCGGCGGCGAGACCGATGATGAGCAGGGGGAGGACGGGCGCGAGCAGGCGGGTCTGCCAGGCGACGGCGCCCACCGTGTGGGCGAAGGCTGCCAGCCAGAGGATGCCGCCGGCGCCGACGAAGCCGGCCCAGCGCCACCACTGCCCGGGGAGACCACTGCGCAGGCGGAGGACGAGCCCCCAGCCGCCCAGGAGGAGGATCATGCTGCCCACGCCGTACCACGCCGACGGCAGGGGGATGCTCATCCAGCCGTAGAGCCCCCACGCAGAGCGCACCAACTGGCTGTAGGCAGTCTGCCAGGTGCCCAGATCCGCCCAATCGAGTGGTTGACCGGCATAGGTCTGCGTGAACAACCCCAGCCCGAAGACGTCGCCGTAGAGGCGGGCGTTGCGCACGTACCACCAGGCGGCGACGGCGAACGAAACCACGCCGCCCAACAGCAGGGCTGCGCTGCGTGCCCGCCAGCCGGCGACACGACTGGCGGCATAGACGACGACCGGGGCCAGCACGATGGCGCTCTGTTTGGTCACCATGGCCAAGCCGAAGAGTGTCCCAACCGCGAGCATGTCGCGTCTGCTACGTACCGTGAGCGACTGGTAGACCAGGGCGGCTGCGAGCAACAGCAGCAGCGGGTCGTTGCTGACGGTACTGGCGAGGATCGCAGTCTGCGGGGTCAGGGCGGCGAGCAGGAGGGTGACGACCGCGGTGGGTGCGCTGCTGACCTGGGCGGCGATACGCGTGGTCACCCACAGCGCGACGACGACGAGGAGGACCGACACGACGCGCATCAGCCGCCAGGCGAGGATGTTGCCCTGCCAGGGCCAATACTCTCGGCTGCCGTGGATGAGGGCTTGCGGGTCGGCACCGCCCGACCAGAGGAAGGCTGGGTTGGTTGCGGGCCCGACCCAGAGGGTCTGTTCGACGGCCGTGCGTTCGGTGGGCGTGCGTTCGACGAACGGCGCGGTCGCGATGGCGTAGACGAAGTAGGCGAGGGGCGGTTGGTGGCCTTCGCCGTCGACGTCGCTGCGACACGGAGCAGCGCACTGCACGGGCAGGCGTTGCGCATCGACGACAAACCGGACGTACTCCATGTGGGCCGGCTCGTCGGGAGCTTCGCCCAGTGGATTCGTCAGCGCGAGCACTACGCTGTGCACGGTGATGCACAGCAGGAGCAGGCGGGTCAGCCAGGTTGTCGGCGTGTGTCGTGTCATGGTCTAGATGAATTGCTGGAGGAAGTGTTCGTCGCCGCTGAAGAACCAACGGATGTCGTCGATGCCGTGGCGCAGCATGGTGATGCGCTCGGGACCCATGCCGAAGGCGAAGCCGCTGTAGACCGCCGGGTCGTAGCCGCCGTTGCGCAGCACGTCGGGGTGGACCATACCGGCACCCGAGATCTCGAGCCAGCCGCTGTGCTTGCAGATGCGGCAACCAGTGCCGCCACACAGCACGCACTCGACGTCGAGCTCGACGCTCGGCTCGGTGAAGGGGAAGTAGCTGGGGCGGAAGCGGGTCTTGATGCCGCTGCCGTAGAGGCGTTCGGCGAAGCCGATGAGAGTGCCTTTGAGGTCGGAAAACGTGATGTTCTTGCCCACGGCGATGCCTTCGACCTGGTGGAACATCATCTCGTGGCGGGTGCTGACCTGCTCGTAGCGGAAGCACTTGCCGGGGAGGATGACGCGGACCGGGTTGGGTGCATGGGCGCGCATGGCGTGGATCTGGCCGGGTGAGGTGTGGGTGCGCAAAAGGACCTTTTCGGCTCCCGGCGGTGTTTCGATATAAAACGTGTCCCACATGTCGCGGGCGGGGTGATCGGCGGGGATGTTGAGGAGCTCGAAGTTGAGGGTATCGGTCTCGACCTCGGGCGATTCCCACACTTGGAAGCCCATCTCGGCGAAGATGCCAGTGATCATGCGCAGCACGCGGGTGCTGGGGTGTAGGCGGCCAACGGTGAGTGGGCGCCCGGGCAGGGTGACGTCGAGGGCGTCGGCCGCGAAGGCATGGCCTTGGGCAGCGGCGTTGACCACGGCCTCGCGTTCGCCCAGGGCAGCGTCGAGGCTGGTGCGCACCGCGTTGAAGCGCTGGCCGGCAGCGGGGCGATCGGCGGCGTCGAGGGTTCCGAGTTCGCGTGAGAGTTTGGCGATCTGGCCGGTTTTGCCCAGGTACTCGCTCTTCCAGGCGGCGAGTGCGTCGACGGTGTCGATCCCGTCGAGGGCAGCGAGGGCAGCGGTTTCGATTGCTGCCAATTGGTCGATGATGCTCATGTCTGCTCCGGTTTATGACACAAAAATCCACGCACTCGTCAGGGACGATGCGTGGCTCGTGGTACCACCCTGGTTCGGCCGCACTGCGGCCCTCGACCCTGATAACGGAGGGTGCCGGTTTCGCCTACGCATCGCGTGGAGTTCAGCGAAACAGCTCAGAAGGGAACTTCGGGTCAGCCGTGCGGTGTCGATTCGCAGTCGATGGTCGACACTCCCTGGGCGCCGTGGTGACCGTACTCGCTTCGTCAGCGCTGTCTATTGTGAAAAGTATACCACGGCGGCTCGATGAACAATGAACAATGAACAATGAACAATGAACGTTGCCGCTTATTGTTCATCGTTCATCGATAATCGTTCATCGATTATCGTTCATTGCGTATTCTGCCGTTGCGCTTCGAACAGCATGATGGTCGCTGCCATGGCGGCGTTGAGCGATTCGACCCCTGCTTGCATGGGAATGGCGACCGCGTGGGCGGCGTGACGATGGGCGGCTGCGCTACTGCCGTGGCCTTCGTTGCCGACGACCAGGGTATGGGGGCGTCGCCAGTCGACCCGAGTATACGGAACCGCCCCGGGTACCCCGTCTGCGACGACGACCGTGGTATCGGCGAGCACGGGCGCCAGCGTCTCCCAGCTGAGCTCGCTGCGCACGGGGATACGGAAGAGGCCGCCCATGCTCGCACGTACGGTTTTGGGGCTGTAGAGGTCGACACAGCCGATGGTACAGAACACCGCGTCGACGCCCACGGCGGCGGCACTG
>JBJOJU010000361.1:0-3116 GCA_046046485.1 Chloroflexota bacterium
ACTCCCCGAGGAGCCATGACGCCGGCTCTGCGACGTTTCGCGGTGCGCGTGTGGTGTATGCCGCGAGCAAGTCAGCGAAAAAATTCGCCGAGACGACTTGGACCGTCCCCACGCTCATACGCAGATTGGTACCACGCGTCAGCAATAACACCGGAACCACGGCACTCCCGTAGAGCGACTGCGTTTTGCTCTGATACGCGATCAGATCGCGGGCATAGGCCTGGACTTGGTCGACGTGGGCCTTTTCGACGGATGCGTAGCCTTTTGCTTCGACGACGAACAGCACACTGTCGGTCAAGATGACGATATCGGGCCGCCGACCACGTTCACGCGGCAGCTCGTACTCGAAGACAATTGTCCATCCCAATGCAGCAGAGACGTAGTCTGTCAGCTGCTTCAACGCATGCAGGGTGATGCGGACGCTGTCGAGCCAGGCGGTCTGATGAGATTGCGTTATGTCACCCAGACTCACACGGCGGTAGTGTGTTGCGAGTGCATGACAGAGGGTTTCTTCTGTTTGTGAGAGGAAGGAAGCGACCGTGCCAGACCATGCATTGTTGGTGGGAAAATCCGACATTTCTCATCCTGACGTTAGTTTTGTCAGGACGATAACAAAGAAACGCCGAAAGATCAAATAAAAACAGCCCACGTGCGTTTCCGCACGAGGGCTGCGTCACATGCCGCTACGGGAAGTAGAGGTAGAACACGACGCCTCTGCCGGTTGGCACGGTATCGGCGAGCTGGAGCTCATCCTTTTCGCCGAACCCGTCACTCCCGGCGACCATGATCGTCACGTCGACATCGCCCTCGGAGAAACGTGCGAGTTTTCCACCATAGAAGTCGTCGAACGTGATGGGCTGCCGGAAGCCCGCTCGGTCGAACAACGTCGTGACGAGCCGGACGCCGTCGGCAGTGGTACCGCTGTACTGGAAGCCGATCCCGAAGCCTTCTTTGCGTTCGACGCCGGTCAGTGCCGCGATCTCTGCCGGGTCGTACGACACGATCTGCTGGGCGGGGAGCGGGAGCTGCGCCCACCAACTCGGTGCGGCGACAGCTGGGTCGGGCGCGCATCGCACCGTCTCGGCGGGCAATTTCAAGTCTCGGAACAAATCCGACGCCAACTGGTCGATGCAGCGGGCATCGCCCAGCGACGTGTGCCCTTCGCCGTTGAAGCGGACGAGGCGGGTATTCGGGCCCAGGTCGGTGGTCATTTTCTCCGCCCAACGCATGGGGGTGGCCGGGTCGTTTTCGCCACCGATGACCAGCATCGGTGCTGCACCGCGATTGCTGATTGGGCTGATGACAGCGCCGGGAGCGAGCTTTTGACAATCGGACGCTTCACTGAGGTCGTCGACGGTCACGTCTTTGGTGAAGTACGGCGCGAGCTGTTGCAGATCTGCCAGCAATCCTGCCGGGTCTGCAGCGGGTACCCGTGTGATGCCACTGGCACAGAGGATAATCGGGAAGGCGCTGTCGGATGCGGCATAGTGCCCATACTCGTCGCGGTCGTCCATCCAATCGACGACCTGCCACATTTCGACGGTGTCGCCCTTTTCGGCATTCGCCAACAACTTGCCTAACGTCGGCCAGAGTTGTTCGCTGTACAGCGCGCTCTTGGTGGCGTCTTCGATGGTGTATTGGTTGGCGATGCGACCATCTGCGGCAGTCACCGGCTGCGCATCGTACTGCGCCCAGAGTGCTTCATAGCGAGCACCGACGTCGGGGGCGGCGAATTCGCAGGCGGAGGCAGGATCTTCGCACCAGGTGATCCAGTTTTCCATTGCCTTGCCGAACCCACCTAGCTGCGTGCTGTAGGACTCTTCGACCGAATCGCCTTCGGGTTGGAACGCACCGTCGAGGACCATTGCACGCACCTGCGCCGGGAAGAGATGTGCGTAGACGCCACCGAGGTACGTGCCGTACGAGAATCCGATGTAGTTGATCTGCTCGACACGGAGCGCGCGCCGGATGACGTCCATGTCGCGGGCGGTGTTGAGCGTCGAGTAGTGCGCGAGCGATGTGCCGTACTTCGTGGCACAGGCAGTGGTGAACGCCGCATCGGCTTCGTCGAGAAACGCCTCTTCTTCGGGGGTATCGGGCGTCGTGTCGGGGTAACGGTAGCGGTCGATTTCGATATCGGTCTGACAAAACAGACCGCCCGACGCACCGGTGCCGCGTGGGTCGAACGCGATCAGATCGAACTCGTCAATTGCAAGGGCTCTGCTGAAATCATAGGCCCCTTTGGTGTCGAACATCCAGTCGATGCCGGACTGCCCGGGGCCGCCGGGGTTGACGAGGATCGTGCCCTTGCTCGCACCCATGGCGCTCGCAGGGCGGCGGATGAAGTGGATCTCGATTGTTTCGCCGTCCGGCTTCGCGTAGTCGAGTGGCACGTCGACGTGCGCGCATTGGAGCGTCACGATGATACCCACGACCTCGGGACAGCTCCGCCAATCGACACGGGGGACGTCGACGGGCATTGGTATGACTTCTTCGGGCACTTCCGGCGTCGGAACGATTGTCTGCGTCGCGACTGGCTGATCGGTCGGGGATTGCTCAGTGAATCGCAACGGCACCGAGCATGCGGTGAACACCAGCACTAACAACGTCAAACACACAACACTGCGATTCGTCATGCTACCTCGCGACATGCGGACGACTCTCTGTCCTGCCTACCCAGGCTTCGGTTGTCCGATACCCGACCGTGAGTGAGTCGGTCAGGTATCGGTTCAGGCCGCATCCAGCCGGATTCCGGCTCCCTACTGCGCACGAAAGCGCGAGCGATCCTGCGCTATTCGGGGAAGAAGAGGTAAAAGACCAGCCCCTCGTCAGCGGCCACTTCATCTGCGAGATACGACCAGTCGTCACTCTTGATGGCAGCGGGACCAAACACGATGACGATGACGCGCTGAGTGCCCTTCTTGTAGACGCCACGGTCAGCGCCATAGAAGTCTTCGAACGCGGCGCTCGCTGTGTAGCCACCGTCCACGAGTGCACGATCAATGCGTGTTTTTTCGTCTGCTCCCGTACCCGTAAAGGTGTGCCCGGTCGTATAGGCTTTACGATTTTCGACACCCAAGAGCTCGTTTGCCTTGGCTGACGCATAGAGCGTCGCG
>JBJOJU010000407.1:0-5305 GCA_046046485.1 Chloroflexota bacterium
GGGTACTAGGATTCGCCGTTTCACTCACACGGAGCACAGAGCCGACTCGCGTTGAGAACCGATTGCGCGGGGCGCCGATTCGCGCTGAGACGCGGAGACACAACGATGCGACCATACGAACGCAACTCGATCCGTGTCGGCGAACCATAGCGCGTCATGTGGCCGGATAGAATCCTGTGCCGACAACCGAGCAATTTCGTGCCTGTCGGGATTGTGCAATGTACGAATTGACTGCCGATGAACAGCGCCGTTTCGCGCAGAGGCGCTGAGGTGCACAGAGATGGAGAGGCACGACGTGCGACCATACGACCCGCAACTCGATCCACGCTGTACCGTAGTGCCGCAGCCAGCGCCTGAGCCCTGGCCCGCGCAGTGGATCTGGTACCCAGGGCAGCTGACCGCGCATCTGCATGCCCATGCGGTGCAGCGGGCCGTGGCGCGCTGTAGTTACGTCAGCTACCCGGGGACGTTCCACCAACCGGTGCACCAGCTGCATCTGCGGACCACGGCGACCCTGACGCACCCGCAGACGCTGCGTTGGCGAGTGCCCGAAGCGCGCACGCGGGTGTTCGTCAACGGCAGGGCGTTTGACTTCACCCGTCGGAGCGTCGAGGTCGCTGCCGGACCCCTCGACCTCCGCTTCGTCATCGACTTCTGTGCCACGTTGCCGTGCCTCCTCCTCGACGCCCCCGACGTGCACACCGACACCGATTGGGAAGTCAGCCTCGACGGCGCGACCTGGGTTGCCGCCGAGACGCAGCACGGGCGCAATCGGGCAGACCGATTGCCCGATGCACCGCACGAAGTGCACTACCAGATCCCCGTCGCCGCGCGTCTCGGCGGTGCGGTCGCCGAGACGTATGCTTTGGCAGCGGGTGAGACACTGGTCGTCGATTTTTTTCACCTCGAACTGGGCCAGGTGCAGTGGCTAGTACAAGGCGCGACCGCACTCACGGTACACGTCGGCGAATCCGCTGCCGAAGTCATCGACACGACCAGCGCGACGATGGAACAACTGCCGCTGCCCGTGTACCACTGCGGCGGGAGTGCCGAAATCGTGTTACCAGAACGCTGTGTGCGTTTTCTGCGCATCACGACGTCGCAGGCATGTGTCATCGCCGGGCTCTGCTTCGTCGCCCGTGTCACGCCGTTGCCCTATGTCGGTGCGTTCGCGTGCAGCGATCCGCAGCTCACGGCGATATGGGCTGCCGGCGCAGCGACGCTGCATGCGTGTACCCATGACTTCGTGCTCGATGGGTTGCGCCGCGATGGACTGCCCTGGGCAGATCAATTGAGTGAAGTCGAAGGGGCGGACTGCGTCTTTTTCGACACGGCAGCGGCACGGCAGTCGCTCGTCGCGCTGACCTTCCCCGTGCCGGCCCAGCCGAGCGACCTGGGTATCATCGACCAGCCGTTTCTCTTGCCCTTGAGTCTCTGGCACGACTGGGTCCAGCGGGGCGACGTGTCGTTTGTCGCGCAGCAGATCGACGTCATCCGCAGCTTGCTCGACATGTACCATGCGCTCCAAGACGAGCATGGCTTGATTTCGGCTGCGCGGGTGTACGCAGCGGCACCATTGCGCGACAGTAATTGGAACTTTTTCCCCGATTGGGCCATCGACCCTGCGCACGGCCCCGACACCCGCGGCACCCCCGCGTATGCGCACATGCTGCTGCTGCAGTGCTATACCGTCGCCGCCGAGCTCGAGCACGTGGTGGGCAACCGCACGCGGGTACAGCACTACCGCGCACAGGCGGACCGATTGCGCACCACGCTGCGACGCCTATTCTGGGACGACGCGCGTGGCGTCTTCGTCAACGGCTACGACCAAGCGGGTGCACTCGACACCCGGGTGACGGTCTATGCGCAGGTGTGGGGGATACTGACCGATCTGATTCCTTCCAGCGCTTACGAACACGTGTATGCGACCGTGATCGAAAACCCAGACTGCCGGTCGGCGACCATCAGCCTCAATCATCATTGGGAGTATGCGGCTGCCATCAAAGCGCGCCGGATCCCGCAGGCGCTGACAGTGCTCCGGCGGGCGTGGGGCGGGTGGCTCGCTGCGGGGCACACACGCTTCCCCGAAGATCTGCGACCGCACGCCGGAGAACGCGACCAACTCTCGATGTACGGCCGCCCACACGCCAACAGCCTGTGTCACGGCTGGGCGGGCGGCGCTGCAGTCATGCTGCTCAGTCGCGGGGTGTTGGGGATCACGGCGACCGCGCTCGGGTTCGGCACCTGTCGGATTGCACCACAGCTGGGCGAGCTCGCGTGGGTGGAAGGTACAATGCCCACCCCCCACGGGCCGATTCGGTTGCAGTGGGATGGAAAAACCGGCACGCTGGACCTCCCCGCCATCGACGCGACGCTCGACGGATGTCAGACCGAGGCAGGTGCCACTGTCGTGACCGGCCCTGGAACATTCGGGTTGTGTGCAAAACCATAGCACCACGGCATAACCGAAAGCCCCACGGCATTCAAAAGCCCCACGGCATTCAAAAGCCCCACGGCATGCCGTGGGGCTTTCTGTGTATGGTTATTGTACCCGTATGGTATCGAGCCAGGGCACCACGGCGATCCAGGTGTTCCCTTCGACAAAGGGCACTTCGGTCACACCGTCGAGGTAGAAAAAGCGTAGGCGCCCTTCGGTATAGTTTTTACGCCAGGTGACGTCGTATTCACGACCTTCTTGGAAGAGCTTCGCGCGACCCGTGCCGATCGAACCGAGTTCTATCCGGCCCTTCTCGTCGCCGGCGATGAGTTCGCTGGCTGCTTCCATGACGATCAGATTCGTCGCGGTGATGGCGTTTTTACTGGTGCCGTCGACAGCGAGGGCACCGTTGACCGAACGGACGTAGCGGTTCTGCTCGACGTCGTACGCCCAGTCGGCACTCGTCCAGCGCGTCAGGAACGAATAGTGAATGGTCTGCCCGCCGGCTCGTTGGTCACGGGGGAGCGGTGCACGATACAGATACCCCATGTAATCACCGCCGTCGAGCACGGGGGCGATACTGCCGTCCGGCTGACGCGCGCCGATCGGCTGGGGTTGTTTGGTGGCGACGTAGTCGACCAATTGCTGACCGCTGGTGTACAGATTGTGTGGGACGACGTTGGTATTACTGCGATAGAACGTCGCCCAGGTACCCCGCAGCAGCCCGTCGACATTGACGATTTTCGGGTTCGACTGGGCAATCGCGAGCCCCTCGGGCGACCCGCCAGCGTGGACATGGACGGCAGACAAGCCAGCGGCCCACTCGGCGAAATAGCGGCGCGTGCTGCGCACCGGACCGATGGTGCTCGGCAGCGGATTGTCGGCGTTGTACACCAGCATGAAGCGGGTGATGCCGCCTTCGGCGAGGGCTTCGAACACCAGCGCGGCGTCGTCGAACCCGCTCTGCGGCCGGGCGTCGCTGTGGTTGTCGATCATGACACTGATCGGCCGGGCGATGAATCCGCCGCGCGGCAGCATCGGGGTGACGCCGGCGTGGGTGCGCGCCGGCAGCTGGCTGACGACGGTCAGGAGGAAGAGAAACAGAAAAATGATTCGTTTTTGCATATACGCACCTTCAAATACATCTGTTTGTAGCATACGACAGATTTTAGGTTAAGGGTTAAGGGTTAAGGGTTATGGGTTATGGGTTAAAGGTTGGAATGTGTTTTCTGGCAGCTCCGCGCATGGGGTGCGTCTACTCGCATAATTTCCCACTGCACGAAGTGCGCACTCTTCTCCGCACTCTATTCTCTCCTCTCTGTTCTCTGTTAGAGGCTTGTTAGAGTTATCACTCTCGCATTGACAGTGCTAAACCTGCTCCGTATATTACTTTCTGTAGTGTCTTTGTCGGAGACAAGGGGATAGCGCACTACAGAAAGAGAACGTACCACATGAGCGAACCCATCCAACTCCAAGACCACACCGCACAGCCGACGCTCCCGGTCGCGACCCGCACACATATCCCCGGCAAGCTCCCGGTCATCCGGTTGAGCTCGACGGTTATTTTGCCGTACACGGTGATTTCGATACCGATGACCGACGAGTTTGTCGCTGCAGCCGACGCCGCCAAACACACCGAGCGCCACGTCCTCGTCGCCATCCGCGACCCAGAAGACGACGACGATCGCGACGACAACGAATCGCTGGTCCATGTCGCGACCTACTGCAAGATCGAGCAGGTGGGCCGGCTCCCCAACGGTAACAGCGGCATCATCCTGCGCGGCATTGCCCGGGCCTTGCTCGAAGACATCGAAATGGTCGACGACGTGGTCTGGTCGACCCATGTGCCGGTCGAGGAACCGATCGTCGAAGGTCCTGCGCTGGATACCCTGAAGCTCGAAGTGCACGCGGCTATCGACGCCGTCCTCGACCTGCGCGGCGATATCCCCCAAGAGATCCGTAATTTCGTGCGCAACATCGAGGACCCGAGGCAGCTGGCCGACAACACCGGCTATGCCCCCGAATACACCCTCGAAGAGCGCATCACTCTGCTCACGACCATCGACGTCGCGGAGCGGTTGACCTTTGTGCGTGAGTTCTATCGGAAGCAGATGAATCTGCTTGAAGTGCAGCAGCGGATCCGCGCCGAAGTCGAAGAGGGCACCGCGAAGCAGCAGCGTGAGTTCTATCTGCGCCAACAGCTGCGTGCAATCCAGAAAGAGCTGGGAGAAGACGCCGAGAGCCTCGACGACATCGAGGAACTCCGCAACCGACTGCGTGACCTGCCGCTGCCGGAGGGTGCACGCAAGGAGGTCGAGCGCGAGCTGAGCCGGTTGCAGCGCATCGGCAACGGGTCGCCGGAGCACCAGGTCATCCGCACCTATCTCGAGTGGATGGCTGACCTGCCGTGGGGTATCCACAGCGGCGGCACCGTCGATATCCCCGAAACGCGGCGCATCCTCGACGCCGATCACTACGGGTTGACAAAAGTCAAAGAACGCATCCTCGAATACTTGGCGGTGCGCCGCCGTCGCAGCCTGATGCCGGTCGAAGCAGGGGAACGCAGCCGCGAACCCATCTTGGCACTGGTCGGTCCTCCGGGCGTCGGCAAGACGAGCCTCGGTCAATCGATTGCCAAGGCTTTGGGGCGCAGTTTCGTGCGCATGAGCCTGGGGGGCGTGCGCGACGAAGCGGAGTTGCGCGGGTTCCGGCGGACATACATCGGTTCAGCGCCGGGTCGTATCATCCAGGAGCTGCGACGGGCGGGCAGTGCCGACCCCGTCATCTTGCTCGACGAAATCGACAAATTGGGCAGTGATCACCGCGGTGACCCGGCTTCGGCTCTGCTCGAAATCCTCGACCCCGAGC
>JBJOJU010000413.1:0-11055 GCA_046046485.1 Chloroflexota bacterium
GCCCATGCGAATCGCTCGGCCATGCCGCGGCGGGTCTTGGCGCTGATCTTCTTCCCCGACGGCACCCGCTACAACGGCAAACCGCACGTTGTCACCGACGGGAAAGGGCTCGTCGCCGACCAGCCGTTCAAGGGCGGGCTGTTTCCGCTCATCGTGAAGCGCTGAACGGTCTGTTTCGCCGACCTCGAATGGGGCAGCAGAGACAAAAAACGCCCCCGCCACGCTGGAGCGTGACGGGGGTGTGCTGCGACCGGTGATTATTCTTCGCCGGCTTCTGCCTTGGCGGCGTTTTCGGCGATCATGCGCTCGATTTCCTCAGGCTTTTTGAGCGAGAGGCCCATGCGCTGGCGCTGGCGGTCGAGGCTGACGATGTGGGCGGTGACGGTCACACCCGGCTGGAGCTTGTCGCGCGAGGTGACTGCACCTTCGCCGTCGATTTCGCTGGCGTGGATGAGGCCTTCGACAGCGTCTTCGATCTGGACGAACGCGCCGAACGGTGCGACGTTGGTGACCGGGCCGCTGACTTCCTGGCCGATGGTGTAGCGCTGCTCGATGGTGTCCCACGGGTTGGGCAGCAAGCGGCGCAGCGACAGACCGATGCGCTCACGCGATGCATCGATTTCGATGATCATGACCTGGACTTCCTGGCCGGGCGAGAGCACTTCGCGCGGGTGGTTCACACGCTGCCACGAAAGCTCCGAGATGTGGGCCAGACCGTCGGCGCCGCCAAGGTCGATGAATGCACCGAAGTTGGTGAGCTGGTTGACGCGACCCGACAGGACATCGCCCTGCTGGAGCTCGGACAGCAAGCGGTGCTTCTGGGCCTTGCGCCACTCTTGGGTGGCCAAGCGCTCCGAAAGAACCAACCGGTTGCGCTCGCGGTCGACTTCGATGACCTTCAACGGAATGGTCTGACCGACCATGCGCTGCAGGGCATGCTGACGCTCTTCGGCGGCGGTGCGGCCGTGCAACTGCGCGACCTGCGAAGCCGGGACGAAGCCGCGGATGCGGTTGAATTGGACCAACAAGCCGCCTTTATTGCAGCCGATGACCGCCGACTGGACAATGCCGTTCTCGCCCTGCAGCTGCAACGCTTCTTCCCAGTCGCGTGCAACCTGGACCATGCCGACCGACAAGACCAATTCGCCGTCGCGGTTCTCGGGATCCTGGACGTAGACCTGCAACGTGTCGCCCACTTTGAGGGTCGACACGAAATCTTCACCCATCGACTTGAGATCGCCGGTGGAGATGGTGCCTTCGCGCTTCGACCCGATCGAAACCAGAATCGAATCTGCTTCGACCTTCATCACGACGCCTTCGCGCACTTCACCACGCTGCGGACGAGCATAGTCGTACTCGTTGAGCAGCTGCGTCCAATCGAAATGACCTTCTTGACCCTGACTCATAAAACGGACTCCTGGGGACTACTAGCTCGGCGGGTACCACGATGACCGCGTCGCGCGAACACACAAAAAACCAGGCGTCGAAATCAGACGCCATGGTCGTGGCATACGATATTATGTAAGTATAGGCAGTACGACCGAAAAAGTCAATACACTGCAGTAGAGTCAACCACACGACGGTACCGAGCGCACCATGGCAATTGTCTTTGTCTTCATCGACGGCATCGGCCTTGCCCCTGCCACCCCCGATAACCCTTTTGCGACGACGCCGCAACCATACCTGCGCGCGCTCATCGGCGGGCCACTGCTCCTCGATGCGGTGGGCGAGCATCCGCATGCGAGTCTGAGCGCGCTCGATGCCTGTTTCGGGCACCCCGGGCTGCCCCAGAGCGGCACCGGGCAGACGGCGTTATTTGCCGGTGTCGATGCGGTCGCAGCGGTACAACGCCACCAGGCGCACTTCCCACCCACGGCACTGCACGAGACCCTACGGAGCCAGAGTGTCCTCCGGCGCGCGCATGCCCACGGCCAGAGTGCCTTTGCCAATGCGTTCGACAGCGGGTACTGGGAGGCTGTCGCGCAGCGGCGTATCCGCAAATCGGCCAGTGTCATTGCAGCCGAAGGCGCACCGGCGCGCTTCCGCGATGTCGACGACCTCGCCCGCGGCGCCGCGCTTTCGTGGGACATCACCAACCATGTGATGCACCAGCGCCACCCGACCCGTGTCAGCCCGATCGACGCGTACACGGCGGGGGTGAATTTGGCGATGCTCGCTCGCGGGCACGTCGTCACCCTCTACGAGACCTTTTTGACCGATCTGGCTGGCCACGGTCGCGTCGACGTCGCAGCCGCCGAGGTGGTTACCCGCATCGATCGGCTCATCGGGGGGATCGTCGCGACGCTGCGGCCGCAGGATTCGTTGGTCATCAGCAGCGACCACGGGAATTTCGAGTGCCAAACCGACCCCAGCCACACCTGCAACCCGGTGCCGCTTTTGGTAGTGGGGCCAGCCCGTGCTACACTGCAGGGTATAGGTGATATCAGTCAGATTGCCGCCGGCATGACGTCGGCGATGCAGCCCGAAGAGGAGTGACCCATGCGGGTCGGTGTCTTTTACAACCCGTTCTCCGACGCCAGCGTGCGCTTCTCTGAAGCGGCGACAACCTGGTTGCGTGGGCGCGGCATCGACACCTGGCGCAGTGCGTCCCACGAAGGCCGCGACGTACGGTCGGTCGAGCAGGCAGATCTCTTTGTGGCGGCGGGCGGCGACGGCACGGTGTTGCGGGCCGCCCGCGTCGGCGTGCGCATGGGGGTCCCCGTGCTCCCCGTGGCGCTCGGCCACCTCAACTTCATGGCCGAACTCGAGCCAGATACCTTCTACGACGGTATCCAGACGGTGCTCGATGGCGGCGGCTGGCACGACGAGCGCAGCATGATCGAAGGGGTCGTCTCGCACGTCGACGGCAGCCCTGACCTCGATCTGATGGCCATCAACGAAATCATCATCACCCGGCGCGACATCAATCGTATCATCAGCGTCGATGTGCGAGTCTACGACACGCATCTCAACACCTACCATTCCGACGGGTTGATTCTCTCGACCGCGACCGGATCGACGGCCTACGCGCTGTCGGCGGGCTGACCGATTGTCGATCCCCGCTCGAGCGCGATGGTGATGGTGCCTATTGCGGCGCACATGACGAGCATCAAATCACTGGTGTTGCACGAAGACGCCGAGGTGCTCTTGACCCTGCGCGGTCGGCATTCGGCGGCGGTCTATGCCGACGGCAACGATCACCACCCCATGCAAGAAGGCGACACCGTCGTCATCCGGCGTTCGGCGCGCAAATGTGTCTTTGTGCGCGTCAACACGGCCAATACGTTCTATGCACGATTGACCCAACGCCTGCGCCGCGATTAAATTCCCCCCTCCACACCCACAACCGCATCAGGTCGCCGTGTATTCTTTCGCATCGCGTTTGCGCGAATTCTGCGCCGGCAGTCCGTGCCGCAGCAGGGTTTGTTCGACGAGTTGCAAGAAAACGCGCCGATCGCTGGCACGCACGACGGCTTGTTCGTGGGCGCGGGCCAGGGCGACCGGGTACCCTTGGCCGCGGGCGACCTGGTCGGCGACCACGGCGTGTACCAGGTCGAGCATGGCAGGGTTTTTCGCGACCCATTCGGGGATTTCGACCCGCGCAATTTCGTTCCCCACGCACAATGAGAAAAAATGAATCGCGTGTTCGCGGTAGTATTCGCGATTGGCCCGGGCGAGTGAGAGCGCGACCGGCCCCCGCTGCCCGTCACTGAGGCGTTCGCCGAAGACATCGGCGTCGACCACGTCGTCGCAGACGGCGCAGGAGCGGGGCCGCCCGGCGCGCACATCGCTGCATTGGTCGCACACGGCACCACGGCCACGGGCGACCGCGACATCGGGGCAGACCATCAACCGGATCATCCCGACAAACTCCGGTGCGCGGGGGCGGCTGATATACGACGCGACGGGCACGCCGAGCGCACGCAGACGGTCGAGCGCTGCCAAATACGGGTCGAGGAGCGCGTCACGCACCGCTGCTTCGGCGTTGGCGAGATTCCAGCGCATCAGGGTGCCGTCTTGGAGCGCGACAATGGGCAGCCCCGTGGTCTTGTTGGTAGCAGCGAGTTCGGCCAAGACGATGCCTTCGTAGGCGTCGCGCTTGGCATTCAGGAGCTGGCCTTCGATGGGGATGCGTCGGGTGTCGCTGACAATTGCGAGATCCTCCTCGCGGTACGCCAAGTACGGGGTCGCGGTCAAGCGGGCACTCGGCGTCGCTCCGTAGGTGATGGCGACCTGGCCGATGTTGATGAGAGCACAGACCGCCATCCCGTGACGTTCGACGTCGAGTTGCGAGCCATCGGTGGCGACGATGCAGTAGTCGTCGGGGGCGGGCGGCGCCGGGCGCACGGTGTCGTAGGCTTCGACGGTCCGCGCGAGCAACCATTGGAAGCGGTCACTCAGCGCGACCGCGTCGTTCCAGTGTTCTTCGTGGCCGACGTGGCGCGAGAGGGTCTGTTGGACAATCTCCCGCCGCCGACGTTGGTCGTCGGCTCCTGCTGCCACGTGCGTCGTCATCTCGCGCACGGCGCTCGCCAGGGCAATCACGTCGAGGGGCATCGCCGACCTCCGCTGTGTCAGGCGTCCATGCTGGCGAGCTGGGCAGCGACGATGTCGTGCAGCAACACCGCATCGACCGGTTTCGCCAGCGGGATGCGGAAGGTCCGTTTGGCACAGACATACTCCGTCAGCCGTGGCAGAAAACTCTCGAACACCGGCACGCTCCAGGGGTGGAACATCACGTGTGCCCGGGCAGCTTCGACACCGTACACGTACGCGCCGTTGCGATGGATATGCGGTTTGTTCCAGGCGATCTTGACGGCGAGTTGGGGGAACTGGGTCAGCGTCGTGGTCAGGATTTCGTGGATGGTCGCTTGCTGGGCGGGTGCCAGCGTGGCGTAGTATTCGTCGAGGTTCGCGTAGCGTGATGCCATTTGTGTCACTCCTACTCAGTGGTTGCTGCCATTGTACCTATGCACACCATCGCCGGTACAGCTGCGTGCACGCAAACCAGTACAATACAACAATTCCACCGAAACGCCGACCCATACGACGACTGCGCACACGTGTGCACACGGAGAAATGCGATGCCCAGCGGACCGACAACGACCACCTGGGTGGTCACCACTGAGACCCGACCATGGCAGCAGAGCACCCCGCCGGCGTGGGCGCCGGTCACATCGTTGCCGGGGGTGATCCTCCAACCCGACGTACAGTATCAGACAGTGAAAGGCTTCGGCGCGTGTTTCAATGAATTGGGGTGGGATGCATTGGCTTTGCTGACACCGACGGCGCGGGAAGAGATTTTCCGTGAACTCTTTGCCCCGGGCGTCGGCGCGAATTTTACATTGTGTCGGATGCCCATCGGAGCCAATGATTTTTCACGTGACTGGTACTCGTACTGCGAGACTGCCGATGACTATGCTCTCGACACCTTCAGCATCGCGCACGACGAAGAGACGCTGATCCCGTTTATCACCGCTGCACGAGCCCACAACCCGGCGCTCACACTGTGGGCTTCGCCCTGGAGTCCCCCGGTGTGGTTGAAAACCAACGGTCACTATGCGGCGGCGCTGCCGTCGCCGCTGCAAGTGGGCGTCGAAACAGGGATCTTGCCGCACCAACTGGGTAGCGAGGGTACCGACATGTTCCGCGCCGACGACCGCGCATATGCGACCTACGCGGCGTACTTCGGCAAGTTCATCGATGCATACCGGGCGCACGGCATCGACATCGGTATGGTGATGCCCCAGAACGAATTCAACAGCACCCAGGTCTTCCCCAGTTGTACGTGGACACCGACGGGGTTAGCGCGATTTCTGATGTTTCTGGCACCCGAGATGGCGCGTCGCGGTGTGGAGATTTTCGTCGGCACACTCGAGCGCCCCAACGACGCGTTGATCGATGTGGCCTTGCGCGACCCAAAGATCCGCCGGTCGATCCGCGGGGCAGGGTTTCAATGGGCGGGTAAGGGGGCGATTGCTGGGGTCGCGCGGGCGCATCCGGACCTGCAACTCTATCAGACCGAACAAGAATGCGGCGACGGCAAGAACGACTGGCGCTACGCCCGCCACGCCTGGCAGCTGATGAAACATTTTTTCTCGAACGGCGTACACGCCTATCAATACTGGAACATGGCGCTGCGCGAAGGTGGGGTGAGTCGCTGGGGCTGGGCACAGAATTCGTTGATCGTGGTTGACCCCGTGACCAACACGCACCGCTACACGCACGAGTATCACCTGCTCAAGCACCTGAGCCATTTCGTGCAGCCGGGCGCGGTACGCATCGGGACAGTGAGCTATACCGGGTACGAAAACCAACTCGCGTTCCGCAATCCGGATGGCGCCATCGTGGTGATGCTGCAAAACGACATGGCAACCGAGCTGCCCGTCGAACTGATGTTGGGCGGGGCAGTGACGCGGCTGGTGCTCCCAGCAGATTCGTACAGCACGGTGGTGATCGCGGCGTGAGGCTGCGAGGATTCGGCACGCAGAAACGAGAATCAGGCAAACGACCTACGCGAGTCGGTGCATATACTCAGTCTAAACAGAGAAAAGAGGCGCTATGCAGTACATGAAATTGGGCAACACCGGGCTGGATGTGTCGCGGATTTGTCTGGGGTGCATGGGTTTCGGCGACAGCTCGTGGACGCACAAATGGGTGTTAGGCGAAAGCGACAGCCGTGTCGTCATCAAGCGGGCAATCGATCTGGGCATCAACTTTTTCGACACAGCGAATGTCTACTCGCTGGGTGTGAGTGAAGAAATCCTCGGGCGGGCGCTGCGTGACTATGCCGATCGTGATCGGACCGTGGTCGCCACCAAGGTGTTCAGCAAGATGACCGACGGCCCCAACGGCGCCGGGCTGTCGCGCAAGGCGATTATGAGCGAAATCGACCGTAGCCTGAAGCGGTTGGGCATGGAGTACGTCGACCTGTACATCGCACATCGCTGGGACGCCACGACGCCCATCGAAGAGACGATGGAAGCCTTCCACGATGTCGTCAAAGCGGGCAAGGCACGCTACATCGGGGCATCGGCGATGTACGCCTGGCAGTTCCAGAAAGCCCTGGCGACGTCCGAACGGCACGGATGGACGAAATACGTGTCGATGCAGAACCACTACAACCTGCTCTACCGCGAAGAAGAGCGCGAGATGATGCCGTTGTGCCGCGATGCCAAGATCGCCGTGACCCCGTATAGCCCGTTGGCATCAGGGCGATTGACGCGCGACTGGTCGGCCGATAGTTCGCACCGGGCCCAATCGGATGTGATCGCCAATTGGAAATACGACCGCACCACCGAGGTCGATGCCGCCGTCGTCGCGCGCGTCGCCGAAGTTGCGACACGTCTCGGCGCGTCACGCACCCACGTGGCCTTGGCCTGGCTGCTGTCGCGGCAACAGGTCGCCGCACCCATCGTCGGTGCCACCAAAGTCGCCCACCTCGACGAGGCAGTCGGTGCGCTCGATTTGACCCTGAGTGCCGCCGACATCGCCTATATGGAAGAGCCGTATGTGCCGCACACAGTGGTGGGACCGGCGTGACGGAGGCTGTCAGGTACAGGTACAGGTTAAGGGTTAAGGGTTAAGGGTTAAGGGTTAAGGGTTAAGGGTTAAGGGTTAAGGGTTAAGGGTAGAGCCCCACGGCGCGACGGAAGGCGCAAAAAGCGAATACGGTTCGCGCAGAGACGCAGAGTGCTGAGTGATACGCGCACGTCATCCTCGGCTCGGCAATCGGATTTTTCTCGCATCTGCGCTCTCTGTGCTGCTCGGTGGCTCCGTGCGACCGTTCCCCCAACCTGAATTGCTTTGAGATACACACAGCCCCACGGCATGCCCCCATGCGGGGGCAGACGTGGGGCCTTGTCACAGCGTACCAGGTGTTATTTCTGGCCGGTGGCTTGTTTGATGAGGGCGACGATGCGCTGTTCGACCTCGGGGGTAATCGCGAGCAGGGCGTAGCCGGTGGGCCAAAAAGTCCCGTCGTCGAGGGCAGCGGCTTCCTGGAAGCCGAACGTGTTGTAGCGGACGCCGAACTTGCTCGCACTCTGGTAGAAACAGACGACTTTGCCGTCTTTGTGCCATGCCGGCATCCCGTACCAGGTCTTGGGCCAGAGCATCGGCGCGTGCATCGTGACGAGCTTGTGGAGCGTGGTGGCGATTTCGCCTTCGTCGGGGGCCATCTCGGCGATTTTTGCGAGCAGATCGCGCTCGCCTTCTTCGCGGATCTGTGCGTTCTTCGCGTCTTTTTTGAGTTCGCGGGCGCGTTCCGCCATTGCGGCTTTCTCTTGTGCAGAGAAGCCATCTGACTTTTTGGGAGGCATGGGTGACCTTTCACAGCAGACACTCTGTGCTTTTGGCAAAGCGCACTACGGTACCCGAGCGCTGCTGATTTGTCAATTGTTTCGCCGGTGGTATGATGCGTTTTAGCTTTCCCCCATACCCGGAGCCATCATGACGACACGACGTGTCACCCCGCTCGTTTTGCCGGCCGCCACACTGGGCCCCGAAAACGCACTGCCGGTGTTCCGCGACCCACAGGTCGACCGCAGTGTCCGCATCCACCCCGACTACCCGGCTGCCAAACAGGTCCAGCTGGGCAGTGCCTGCGGCGCGCGTGTCTTGCCCTACGGGATGCAAGACGACTACAGCCGGGCGCGCACCACGCAGCCCTACCAGAGCATCGTGCTCGAAAACGACGCACTCCGGGCCACGTTTGTACCGGCACTGGGTGGGCGCCTCTGGTCGCTCTACGACAAGACCGCCGCCCGAGAATTGCTCAACCGGAATCCGGTGTTTCAACCGGCGAATCTGGCCATCCGCAATGCCTGGTTTTCGGGGGGCATCGAATGGAATGTGAGCCAATACGGCCATACCTTCGGCACCTGCGACCCGGTCACCGCTGCCGCAATCACGGACAGTGACGGCAGCCCGGGGCTACGCTTGTCGGGGTACGAGCGCTGCAAACAACTGTGCTGGCAGATCGACTTTTTCTTGCCGCCTGCCTCACCGTGGCTGATTGCCCATACCACCGTCGCCAACCCAAACCCGACCGATACGAGCATGTACTGGTGGACCAATATTGCCGTCGACGAGGCAGCCGATGTGCGCGTCCTCGTACCCGGGTCGTCGGTCATCTACTGTGATTTGACGGGCAAGAGCTACGACTACGCCATGGGCGAACTGCCCGCCGTGCCCACATTCGACGGCCGGGATGCGACATACTCGACCAATGCCGGCGCCGCGAGTGAGTATTTTTGCCAACTCGACGACGTCGACATGCCGTGGGAAGCCGCGATCCGCGGCGATGGCCGCGGCTTCGTCGAAGCATCGACTGGCCTGCTGCGCTACCGCAAAATGTTCTGCTGGGGGATGCACAGCGGTGGTCGCCATTGGCAAGACTTTTTGGCGCCTGGCGGGACACCGTACCTCGAAATCCAAGCGGGGTTGGCGCCGTCGCAGTTGCACGGGATCACCATGCCCGCCGGCGCCGAATGGCACTGGACGCAGGTCTTCGGTGCCATCCAGATCGATCCTCAGGTCGCCCATCACCCCGACTGGGAACAGGCGTGGCGTGGCACCGATGCCCACTTGCGCACCCGAGTCACCCCGGCATGGCTCGACCGCATTAATACGCACTACACGGCCATCGCAGGCGCAGAGCCGGCTACCGTCATCAGCCATGGGTCGGGCTGGGGTGCGCTCGAAGACGCACGCCGTGCTGCCACCGGCCAACCACCGCTGCCCGCCTGCTTCGGGTTTCGGCCCGACAGCCTGACGACCGCCCAACAGCCATGGGTGACACTCCTCGCCGCGGGGTATCTGCCGACAATGTACGGCGACGCGCCGGCGGCGTGGATGGTGTCGGCGGATTGGGAAGCACTCCTCGCCGCAGCACCCCGCAGCGCCGACGACTGGCACGCGCAACTCCACCTGGGGGTGATGGCCCTCGAACGATTCGACAGCGTGGCGGCGACACGAGCCTGGGAACGCTCGTTGGCACTGCGCCCCAATCCCTGGGCATGGCGCAATCTGGCCGTGGTCGCGCGCCGCCGCGACGATATCGAGGGCGCGCTGCACTGCATGGCCGCGGCATGGGCGCTCAGCCAGACGCGCGAGCTCGCCCAAGAATACCTGGAGCTGCTGTGTGCGCTCGAACGCTGGTCCGATGCCGCAGCAGTCTATGCGGCATTGCCGCCGTCGGCCCAACAACACGACCGGCTGCGCATCGTGCGCGCACGCATCGCCTACGAACGAGGCGACGACGCGCTGCTCGAGCAACTGCTGGGACACGAGTACGCGGTGGTGCGCGAAGGCGAGACCGAGTTAACCGACCTCTGGTACGCCTGGCGCCGCCGACAGGGCCACACAGTACCCGGCACGCCACCGGTCCACCTCGACTTCCGACCCATCAATAAGGGCTAAAACGCGTCGAACCACCCGCGCTCCGGGAGCGGTTCCCCCACGGGAGCTTCGTCGCGGAGCGCAAGCAGCCGCTCCAGGGCAGCGGGAATCACGCCGTTGGCCACCAGATCGCCGGTCGTCAAAAAACCGAAATGCTCGCCACGTGTACACAGCATCAGCATCCGGCGGATCTGATTCGCGCTCGCGGTCTTTACTGCATCTATGTTGAAGGCGAATTTCGTTATGCCGGTCCCTTCCTCGACCCAGGGGGGGTCTTCGGGCAACAATTCGTATGGATGCACACACCGGCAGATATCGAAAAAACGATTGCGAAACTGCTGCACCTCGGCGGGGTACATCCGCATGTATGTCGCCTGCCCTGGTGGGAGGAGTGCCACAAACCCAGGCCGGCGGAAGACGGTCAAGTACGGCGTCAACGCGTCGATTTCGTGCTGGGTCATCGGTGGTGGGTGTTGCATTGAATCCTCCTGTACGGGTAGAACAAGTGCTTACGCTGTCTCGGGTACGCTCGCAGCACTCATACGACCAGAACCCAGACGGGATGCCGTGGGAGTTGACGACGTCTATCACCGTCGAAGAAATCGCCTCGGTGTGTTCGGCTTGTTCCAACAGCAACGCCAGTAACAGGCGGTT
>JBJOJU010000028.1:0-4214 GCA_046046485.1 Chloroflexota bacterium
CGGGCGGCGCCGCCGCCGGCGCAATTGTTCGGCATCGCCCGCCGGTGCCCCGGGGGTCTGCGGCACCGAAAAATCATCGCTACCACCGGCAGGCGTGTCACTCGCACGGGGCGGCTGCGGCTGGCGCGGCTGGTAGGGTCGGTCGCCGCGATTCCCCTCCGACTGCGGTCGATTCGGGCTGTCTCCGCCCCGTGGGCTGTCTCCGCCTCGAGGGCGGTCGCTGCGGCGCTCTTGACCGTCGCGAGCCGGGCGATCTGCTGCCGGGCGCTGACCGTCGCCACGCGGGGCATCCCCATCGCGGCGGAACCCGCCCTCGTGCGCACCGTCGCGCGGCGGGCGATTGGGCACAAACGGTCGATCGCCCCCACGCCGTTCCTGACCGGGCCGGCCATCGGCTGGGCGCTCTGCGCTGGGGCGCTCGAACGGTCGGTCACCGCTCCGACGCTCTTGGCCGGGTCGGCCGTCTGCCGGGCGCCCACCACTGCGCCGCTCGTCGCGGCCACCTTCGCGGTTGGGGGTATATGGGCGATCCCCACCCTGCCGTTGCGGTGCACCACCCCGTCGATCGTCGCGGCCACCATCGCGGCCACGATTGGGTTGGCGGACGGCGGCGCCGAGGTCGTCGGCGTTCGCTCGCTCTTCGGGGCGGTCTTCGAGGGCTGCCAAGGCGGCTAGCTCGTCGGAGGCTTCGAATTCTTCGCGCAAGAGCCGACGCTCGCCGCGTTTATTTTCGCGGATGACCGGCGTCACCCCTTCGTTGGTGCGCGCCTTGGCGAGTGCCACGACCTCTTGGGTCGATTCGGCGAGTTTTTCGGGTGTGAATTCTTCTTGGACGCCGGTCGCCGCCAGTAACACCGTCACGGTGCCTCGCAGCACATTGGCGCTCCAGACCTCGCCCGGGCCTTCGGGCGTCTGCACCCAGGCACCGCGGCGGGGCATTTCGGCCTTCATTTCGATGTATTGCTCGTGCTCATACGCCAAGCAGCACAGCAACCGACCACACACGCCGCTGATCTTTGCGGGGTTGAGGGGCAGGTCTTGGTCTTTGGCCATCTTGATCGAAACGCGGGCGTAGTCGGGCAAAAACGCCGTGCAGCACAAGATGCGCCCGCACGGACCGATGCCGCCCAACAGCTTCGCCTCATCACGCGGGCCGATCTGCCGCAGCTCGATGCGCGTGCGGAAGGTACGCGCCAAATCACGCACCAGGTTGCGGAAATCTACCCGCTTATCGGAAGTGAAAAAGAACGTCAACCGCGAGCCGTCGAAGCTATACTCGGCTTTGACGAGCCCCATGGGCAGCTCGTGCTCGGTGATTTTCTCTTGGCAGCGGCGCAACAGCTCCTCTTGGCGGCTGTTGAGTTGCTTCCACCGGGCTTCGTCTTCGGGGATTGCCAGCCGAATCACCGGTTTGAGCTCGCCGACGATTGCGCTTTCTTCGACGTCGTGGGCCGGTTCGGTGACCCGCGCCATTTCGAGGCCACGGGCGGTTTCGACAATCACGGTCTGACCGAGTTCGAGGGTGGAATGGGATGCCGGGTCGAAGTAGTATGTTTTCCCGGAATCCTTGAATCGGATGCCGACAACGGTAGGCATATATCTATCCTGACATGCAGTTTTTGCACAGAAAAACAGGTTTGGTCGATTGTACCACACGATGAGTTTTCTATGAGAATCACCGATTGGCACGGCATCGGTGTCAGCCCAGACATGACAAGCGGCTGACACTCCACCGCGTGTTTGACATTAATGACATTTCGTAGTAGTATTTACATTCGCTGTACTCTGCAGATTTTATAGTCTGCGCAGCACAGTGACCGCACGAATCATGCACCGGAGAATTCACGATACCAGGCACGCGTCAATCACAGACGACCTGAGCCGGGTAGGGTGATTTTTGCATTATCACGCGTCAAACGATCCCCGGTATAGGTTGGTTACCGCCCGACTAAAGCGAGGTTTCCATGTCTCCAAAGAACGTCCATGTTGCATTGCCACCGCTGATTTTGCCCAACGGTCCGCGGACCGAGGAACGGGCGGTGCGGCACACTTTCGGACAAGAGCGTGACGCGATCGACGTCCCGAATCTCATCGAGACGCAGATTGCCAGCTTTAACTGGTTCCGCACCGATGGGTTGAAGGAACTGTTCAAAGAGATCTCGCCGATTGCGGACTTCACCACCAAGAACCTCGAACTGCGTTTCGGCGAATTCGCTTTCGGGCAGCCGCGCCACGACGAACACGAGTGCCGCGAATATGATTTGACCTACTCAGCGCCGCTGCGGGTGAGCGTGCAGCTGCGTATTTTGAGCACGGGCGAAATCAAGGAATCCGATACCTTCCTGGGCGATTTCCCCTTGATGACCGAAAACGGGACCTTTGTCATCAACGGTGCCGAGCGCGTCGTGGTGTCGCAGCTCATCCGCTCGCCGGGTGTGTACTTCAGTGCCGAGCGTGACCCCAACACGGGCCGCGACCTGCACTCTGCCAAACTCATCCCCAACCGCGGTGCCTGGCTCGAGTTCGAGACCAACCGCCGCGACGTCGTCTCGGTCAAGGTCGACCGCAAGCGCAAAATCCCCGTGTCGGTGTTGTTGCGCGCGGTGTTGGCCTGGGTCGCCAGCGAAAACGGCGAAGGCCACTGGTGCGACGACAGCGAGTTGACCCAGCGCGGGCTCAACGAGCACGTCGAGGCGTTGTTCGGGTCGCTCGAAGACAAGTACGAGCACAAGTACCTGCGCACGACGCTCGACAAAGACAACACCCACAACGCCAAAGAAGCCCTCATCGAGCTCTACAAGCGCTTGCGCCCGGGTGACCCGCCGACCCTCGACAACGCCAAATCGTTGCTCGAGTCGTACTTTTTCTCCGAACGCCGCTACGACCTGGCCAAGGTCGGCCGCTACAAGCTCAATAAGAACCTTTACGAGCGCGACGGCACCATCGACCCGCCCAGCATCGACGTGCGGGTGTTGTTGGTGCGCGACATCATCAAGATCGTCGAGCGCTTGATTCTGCTCAACAACGGTGCCCCGGGCATGAAGGCCGACGACATCGACCACCTGGGCAACCGCCGCGTGCGCACAGTGGGCGAGCTCATCCAGCAGCAGTTCCGCGTCGGTCTGTTGCGCATGGAGCGGGTCATCAAGGAACGCATGTCGTTGGTTGAAGCAGACACGGCGACCCCCAATTCGCTCATCAACATCCGGCCGGTGTTGGCAGCGATCCGGGAGTGGTTCGGCGGCTCGCAGCTGTCGCAATTCATGGACCAGACCAACCCGTTGGCCGAATTGACCAACAAGCGCCGTTTGTCGGCACTGGGACCTGGCGGTCTCAGCCGCGACCGCGCCGGCTTCGAAGTCCGCGACGTCCACCATTCGCACTATGGTCGTATCTGCCCGGTCGAAACGCCGGAAGGTCCGAACATCGGTCTGATCGGCACGATGTCGACGTTCGCCCGGGTCAACGAAATGGGCTTCCTTGAGACGCCGTATCGCCGCGTCTACCGCGAAATCCAGACGGCACAGGGCATCTACCTCGAAGCCAAAGAGACGACCCGCACCAAGGGGAAGGTCATCGCGCAGCGCGACTACCGTGACATCATCACGGGCGACTTGTTGCTCGTGCAGGGCAGCGTTTTGACGAATCCGGCCGAAACCACGATAACCGCGACAATATCCGCCTCAGCCCACGAGTATCCCTACAAAGATCTCGCGGATGTGTTGCCACGGATTGCCGATGCCATATCTACAGGTAGCGCTAACGGGGTGCAATATCGCGGGCAGTACATCATTGCCGCCAGAACCTCACAAGCCAAAGACGAAGCTGAAGTCGCAGAGCGGTTTGCAGACGTCACTAAGCTACTGAAAGACATCCACGCATCCGATTCCGGAATCGCTGTCATGCTGACGGCTTTCGAGGCAGCAGCCAACAAACGTGGCCTCGAGAATCCTCTCGATCTCACGCAATTCAGCCTTGGAAAGCACAAAGCCGGTGTTAAACTCACGGTCGGTGAGATTGCGCGTGCGCTTGCGGCATTTTCGACCTCAGCCCCCGAGTATCCCTATAAAGAACTCGCGGATGTGTTGCCACGGAGTGTCGATGCCATATCTACAGGTAGCGCTAACGGGGTGCAATATCGCGGGCAGTACATCATTGCCGCCAGAACCTCACAAGCCAAAGACGAAGCTGAAGTCGCAGAGCGGTTTGCAGAC
>JBJOJU010000032.1:0-2579 GCA_046046485.1 Chloroflexota bacterium
TGGACTGATTCGTGCGCTGGGCGTAGAGATATTCGCTGTAGGTCGCCCACCCTTCGTCGACGAAGGCATGCCGCTGGACGTCGTTGCCCACCACGTTATAGAACCACTGATGCGCGACTTCGTGCACCATCAGCTGGGTGCCGTCGCGGTCGGCGGTATAGTATGGGGTCTGGATGAATATCACCCCCGGATATTCGATACCCACAAAACTCCCCGCGTCGACCGGCACCACCTCGAGTTCGGCGTACGGGTATTGCCCGTAGAGCGCAGAGAAAATCGTCAGCGACTGCAGCGCAGCAGCGAGAAACGTCGCCCGTGGGCGGGCTGCGCCGTAGGCGACGACGGTTGTCCCGCTCACCGTGGCCCGCTGTGCGGGCAACGTGGTGACGGCGATGGCGACGTCGCGCTGCAGCCCGCTGACCGCCCGGGTCGTGGTCACGCCCTTCGTCGTTGTCTGGCTGACAATTGAACCGGTGACCACCAACCGGTGTGTGCTGGGGGTGCGCAGGGTCAGATCGTAGAGGGCAATTTCGCTGTCGACCAGATCCCCCAGTGCAGCAGGCGCCGCCGTGTCCCACCCGCCGTTGCGCCACAGCGCCAGGATCGGGTAGGCACTGGCCAGCGCCAGCGTCTGTGCGTCGCCGCTCATCGTGCCGTAGAGATCAGCCCGCGCGGCTGGTGCACGGGTCACAAACGACAGCCGGACCGTCGCATGCCGGCCCGCGGCCAACGGTTTCGGCAGAGTGACCGTGGTGAGGAACGCAGTCGCACTGCCGCTCGTCGTCGCAGCGATCCCGTCGACCCGCACATCGCTCATCACCGTGTTGCCACCGAGGTCGGCGAGATTGGCATAGCGACGAAAGACGAGGGTCTGCAGAGACACTCCCGTCCGGTTGGTGTAGACAACCTGCAACGACCCGCGCCACGTGCGGGTGGCGGGGTCGATGGAGCCGTCGATGGTGTAGCGGGGCACGGTCTGGTGAGCGGCGATGTCACCGACACGGCTGTGGTGCATAGCCGTCTGCTGGATCGTCAGCGCATCGGCTGCTGCGCTGGTAGGCACGCAGCACCAACCGCAAACGAAGACCAAGACCCATCTCAGGAGCCGGCGCAGCGGCAGACGCTCACGGAGCAAACGCGGCACCACTCAAAGCCATGTGTTCAGCGAGGATACGCAGCGCCTTCGGGCCCATGCCGTGCAGCGCTGCCAGTTTCTTGTGCGACACACCGGTGAGCTGGGCGAGCTCGGTATACCCGGCATCGACGAGTGCCCGGCGTGCCGGGGCACCGATTTTCAATGCACGCCATGCCCCGTCGACGGCTTCGTATGCTGCCAAATCGACCAAGCCTGCGGTGACTGCGCACACGTGTGCGCTGACGGTGTCTGTCTGTTTAGCCATCGATTGCAGCCTCCGGTTCGTCGTCGCTGTGGTCACGGGTATCGGGGACGGCGCCCAGCCGGCCGACGATCCCGAAACTAATCGCCACGAAATGTCCCACGAGGAGTGCGAAGACAATGGTCCCGATGCCAAAGGTGCCACCCAAGGAGATCCCGATGATGCACACCACCACTTCGATGGTGGTGGTGATGCGCGCCGTGGGCAGATGGGTGATGCGGTGGAGCGCAGCCATCAACCCCTGGCGCGGGCCAGCACCCAAGCCGCAGGTGATATAGAGCGCCGAGCCCATCCCGATAGCGATCAGACCGAGCAACAGAAAGAGCCCGCCCAGCGCATAGCTCGCGAGCGAGCCGTCGCTGTAGTCGAGCACGGGTATGAACGACCGCCAGATTCCCATTGCCCAAGCGACGACGATGGTGTTGCCGATCGGGCCGATCCCGTACGCCTCACGCAGTGGGATCCACAGCAAGACGACCGCACAGCTGATGGCAAAGGTGCACTCTTCGATGCTGTAGCCGGTTTTGCGCGCAACGCCGCTGGCGAACACCGCCCACGGTGAATTGCCTAGGTTCGATTGAATGAAGAACGCCTCGCCCAGCCCGAACAAGAACAACCCGCCCAACAAAATCAACAGACGCTTGGGTTCGAGGTCCCAGCGCGACGTGGCGGTCCAGGTCGTCGTGGGGATGGTCCGGGACGGCGTAAAAAACTGCATGGCATCCTCGTACAGGGCTGATGCTGCATTATAGAGGAGTGCGCGTGTCGCTGCGGCGGATGACCAAGAGTGTGACGTCGTCGTAGATGCGCCCGTCGCTGAATGCTGCGATGTCTTCGGTGATCGCGCGCACCAGCTGGTCGGCGCCGCTGGCATGGTTGCGCTCCATCACGTCGATGAGCCGCGGGACGCCGTAGAGGTCTTCGTGCTCGTCGAACGATTCGGTCACGCCGTCGGTGTAGCAGACCAGCGTATCGCCGGGGCCGATGATCGTCGACGCGCTGTGCAGCGAAACCTCTTCGATGACCCCCAGGGCGATACCCGGGGTGGTCAGCTCGCGTGTCGACCCGTCGCGGGCGCGCAGCAGCGGGGGGTTGTGACCGGCACAGCAATAGCGCAGCACACCGCTGTCGAGGTCGAGGATGCCGTAGAAAATCGTCACGAACATGCCTGACTCGGAGTCA
>JBJOJU010000039.1:0-2522 GCA_046046485.1 Chloroflexota bacterium
CCGTCCGGATCAGCGTCGGAATCAACGCCAACCAACACAGGCAGGCCGCCACGAACATCGTCGTCTGAAAACCCGCGACGACCGCGGCTTGCGGCGCAGTGGCCAGGTCGACATAGCTCTGCCCCGTGCGGGCGAAGACCTGCTGCGACCAGAGGAACGCCCCCAGCGTGACCCCGCTGATCTGCCCGGTGCTGCGTACCACCGACAACACGCCGTTGGCGATGCCGCCGTGTTCGCGGGGCACGTTGCCCAGCACGCTGCTGGTGTTGGCCGAGTTGAACAACCCGAAGCCCGTACCGATGAACATCACGCGCACCACGATGTCCCACACCGATGAGGTCGCCGTCAGCGTGCTGACATTGAACAAGCCCACGCCCAAGAAGAAAATCCCCGCGGTGGCGACCCAGCGCGGCCCGATTTTGTCCGACAGACGACCGCTCACCATCGAGAAAATCGAGATGGCGATGGGTGATACGACCATCAGCAGGCCGGTTTTCCCTGTGTCGTAGTGCAGTACGTTTTGCATGAAAAAGGGCAACAGGACGAAGTTGAATTGCAGCGTCAATGCCTGCAGACTCGCCGCGATCAACCCCAGGCTGAAATTGCGGTTCGCGAAGAAGCGCAGGTTCAACATCGGGTAGTCGATGCGGTTTTCCCACCAGATAAACGCCGCGATACCCACGAACCCGGCGGCGATCAACCCCAGGGTCGACGGCGTGCCGAAGCCGCTGTGCTGCCCTTCGGTCATCGCGTACAAAATCGCCACCAGCGAGCCGCCCAACAGCGCGGCCCCAACGTAGTCAAAGCGCTGCTGCGTTCGTTTCGCGTCGTCTTCGAGCACCATGTACGACATCGCCAGCGCCAGCAGCCCGAAGGGGATGTTGACGTAGAAAATCGAACGCCAGCCCAGCGTCGCAATGATCAACCCACCCAAGACCGGCCCGGCGGCGACGCCGGTGGCGATGATAGTGCCGTTGTAGCCCAGCGCTCGGCCCCGTTCGGTGGGCGGGAACGACTGCACCAGCAGCGCGATCCCCATCGCCTGCACCATCGATGCCCCGATGGCCTGCAGCACGCGGAAGCCGACCAGTGCCGGCAGACTCCATGCGAACCCGCACAATGCCGAGGCGGCGGTGAAGAGCATGAACCCCGCCATGTAGACCCGCCGGCGACCGATCATGTCACCGAGGCGGCCCATGCTGGGCAGTAGACAGACGATGCCCAATAAATAGGCTAAGACGACCCATTCGACCGCTCCCAGCGAGGCACCGTAGGTCTTTTGAATGGTGTTGAGGGCGATATTGACGATCGACCCGTCGATGGTCGACATAAATGTGCCGCTGCCGATGGCGGCCAGTGCCCACCATTTGCGGCTGTAGTCCGTTGTCATGCCGGTGATCCGTTTCGTCTCGCGCGAGTGACTATTGGGCAGCGGGCTGTTTGGTTTTCACGAAATGTAGCAGCGACGGGATCAACCCGAGGGCACACACCACGGCAGCGACCACCATCGTGGTCGAGTACCCCTGCTGCAAAATCGCCTGCGGTGCCTTGCTGATGTCTTCGAAGGCGGTACCCCCCAGGCGGTTGACCTGGGCCGTCCAGATGAACGCCCCGATCGAGATACCGCTGATCTGCGCGATGGTACGCACCACCGACATGATGCCGTTGGCGATGCCGGCGCGCTCTTTGGGCAGGCTGCCCAAGATGCTGCTGTTGACCGGCGTGAAGAACAGACTGATGCCGATACCGATGAACATGACGCGCACCGCCACGTCCCACAGCGGCGGCTCGGCCGACATCCCACTCATCAGAATCAGCCCAAAGACCCAGATCACGATGGCGATAGGGGTGATGTACTTGGGGCCATATTTGTCCGACAGCCGACCGCTCACCGATGCCAAGATCGCCGTCGTGATGGGCACCACGATCATCGCCCAGCCGGTCTGGCGGGCATCATACCCGGCGACCATCTGCAGGTAGATGGGCAACAGCACATAGTTGAACTGCTGGGGCAGGGTAATCAGGTAGGTCTGGGCCAGCCCGATGCTGAAATTGCGCACCTTGAAGAAGCTCAGATCGATCATCGGTGCTTCGAAGCGCGACTCCCACCACAAGAAGAAGCCGACGCCCGCCACACCTACCAGCAACAACTGCCAGACCCACGGTGTCGCCAAGCCCAGGTGCTGCCCTTCGGTGAGTGCATACAGAATCGCCACCAGCGACGCCCCCAGGCTGATGGCGCCGACGTAGTCGAAGCGCTGTTTGCTGCGTTGGGTGTCGTTGGCGAGCGCCCAGTACGAGACGGCGATGGCCAGGATGCTGAAGGGGATGTTGACATAGAAAATCGACCGCCAACCGTAGCTGGCGATGATGAAGCCGCCCAACACCGGGCCCGACGCGACACCGACCGAAATGATGGTGGCGTTGTAGCCCAGGCAGCGCCCGCGTTCCGAGGCAGGGAAGGCCTGGATGAGGAGTGCGACCCCCATCGCCTGGATCATCGCAGCGCCGACGGCTTGGAG
>JBJOJU010000062.1:0-11830 GCA_046046485.1 Chloroflexota bacterium
GGCGACGATGGTCTGCAGCGCGAGGACGATCTCGGCGCCGATGACGATGGGGTCGATCGTCATCTGTGGCCGCGCGGCATGCCCGCCAATTCCAGTTATGTCAATGATAAAATTGTCTTCGGAGGCCATGATGCCCCCCACACGTGTAGCAAAATCGCCGGCAGCCAGACCCGGCATATTGTGGATGCCGTAGATGGCGTCGACCGGGTGGGTGTCGAGTACCCCGGCGGCGATCATCGCGTTGGCACCGTGGCCGTGTTCTTCGTCGGGCTGGAAGAAAAATCGCACCGTCCCGGCCCACGTCGTATCGTTGGCAAGGATCGCAGCTGCACCGAGCAGCATCGTCATATGACCGTCGTGGCCGCAGGCGTGCATGCGCCCGGGTGTACGCGATTTGTATGGGCGGTCGACCGCCTCGGTGATGAGTAAGCCATCGAGTTCAGCACGAAAGCCGATCGACCGCGTACTGCTGCCCTGGGTCATGCTGGCGACGACACCGGTCCCGCCGATCCCAGTGGTGACCTGATACCCGAGGGAGCGCATGACCTGGGCGACATAGGCTGCGGTCTCGTGCTCGCCGAAATCGGTCTCGGGGATTTGGTGGAGGTCACGGCGCCACGCGGTCATTTGGGCATGGTAATCCATAGAAAACGCTCCTCTCGCGGTTATTGTGCGTGCCACTGGTGCTGGGCGGCGACGATTGTTTCTGCAGCAACGCCGACCAGTTCGGCATAGACCGAAGGCGCAGTCGCGCCCTCGGTGTTGACGACCAGCACGCGCGACGCCGGGGAAAGCCCCAGCGCCGCTGCCAACTGCGGATCGCGGCTGGCCGCGACGAGCCCTGCCAACCCTGCCACACCTGATTCGCCCCCCACCAACGGGCAATCGCCGCTGCTGGGCAACGCGACCAGCCGCATGGTTTCGACCGCGAGCTCGTCGGGGATGACGACGAAATCGTCGGTGCAGGGTGCTAAAAACTGCCAGGCGAGGGGAGACGTTTCGCCGCAGGCCAACCCGGCCATCACCGAGTCGACACTGCCCGTGGCCGTGGCGGGGCGACCCAGGCGGGCACTCTGGAACAGGCAATCGGCTTCGCGGGGCTCGACGACGACGAAGCGGGGTCGGTCTGCGCCGAAGTGCTCCCACAGTGCACTGGCGACCCCGGCGGCAAAGCCGCCGACCCCACCTTGCAAAAAGACGTGTGTCCACGGCACAGTTGTCGGGGTCGAGTCGGTCTGCTCGATGAGCTCACAGGCGATGGTGCTGTAGCCCTGCATGACGTCGCGCGGGATGGTCTCGTACCCGGGGTACGACGTGTCAGAGACGACGTGCCAGCCATTGGCGGCGGCGAGTTGGGCGGCGTGGACGACCGACTCGTCGTAGTTGCCGCTGATACGGATAACCTCTGCGCCGTAGCCAGCGATGGCATCGGCGCGCTCGGACGACACGTGGGCGTGGATGACGATGACGCAGCGGCAGCCCACCGACTGTGCCGCAGCGGCCAACGCCCGCCCGTGGTTGCCGTCGGTCGCTGAGATAACCACAAACCCGTCGAACTGACCGCGATACCCGCCTGTGAGCAGTCGGGTAGGCGCGAACGTCTGGTCGGGCCAGGTGCGTTGGATGAGGCGGAGCAGTGCGACCGGTGCCCCGAGTGCCTTGAAGCTGGCGAGCGGCGAGCGGACCGATTCGTCTTTGCAGTCGATGGCTGCCACCCCGAGCTGGGCTGCGAGGTGCGGCAATGCGACCAACGGCGTCGCCCCAGGGTTGAGGCGCTGCCAGGGTGCCAGCATGTGCCGACTCTGGGTCGCGGCGGACAATGACATGATCTGCTGGAGTTCGGCGGGGTAGGAACCCCGGAACGCGAGCGGGTTAGCGATGTGCATAAGGTAGTCCTTCGGTGAGTGCGAGACAGCGACTGACGACATCGGCCAACACGGCGACCCCGGCGTCGAGTTGGTCTGGGCTGGTGTATTCGGCGGGGTTGTGACTGATACCAGCGCGGCTGGGTACGAAGATCATCGCACTCGGGCAGACCCGCGCCATCATCTGGGCGTCGTGGCCAGCGCCCGAGACCATCGGCCGGCACGTGAAACCACGGGCAGCTGCGGCGGCCTGGATGGTCTGGACCAGCCCGCTGTCGAAGTTGACGGGCTCAAAGCGCGCCAACCGTTCGACAGTGACCGTGACGCCTTCGGCAGCTGCGTAGTCGGCGAGCGTCGCGGCGACGAATGCTTCGGCGGCGGCGAGATTGGCGTGGTCGGGATCCCGCAGGTCGAGGGTGAAGGTCGCTGTGTGGGGAATGACGTTGATTGCACTGGGGCTGACAGCGAATGTGCCCACGGTGGCGACGGTCGATTCGCTGGCCCGGCAGTGGGCACGCACTGCCGCGATGACCTGGGCGGCAACGACCGCCGGGTCGTGCCGCAGATGGAGCGGCGTCGTTCCGGCGTGATTGGCGGTGCCGTGCAGGGTAATCCGCTGCCACGAAATGCCCTGCAGGGTGTGCACCGCACCGATGGCGATGCCTTCGGCATCGAGGATTGGCCCTTGCTCGATGTGTAGCTCGAGGTATGCGTGCAACGGCAGCGCACCCGGCGCGTTGGCTCCCAGGTAGCCGATGCGGGCGAGCTCAGCACCGAAGGTGGCCCCGTCGGTGCCCACCAGTGCGTGCACCTCGGCGAGCGAAATCCCACCAGCGACAGCGAGTGACCCGAGCATGTCGGGTTGGAAGCGGACCCCTTCTTCGTTGGAAAACGCCACCACGGCGACCGGGCGTGTGGGCGTGACCCCAGCTGCGCGCAGTGCTCGCAACACAGCCACTCCGGCCAATACCCCGTAGCACCCGTCGTAGGCGCCGGCTTCGTTGACGGTGTCGATGTGGGAGCCGATCACCAACGCAGGCAAATGGCGCTGTGCGGGCGCAGGCTGCAGGATGCCGTAGATGTTGCCCACGGCGTCGATGTGGATGTCGAGGTCGAGCGCGTGGAGCCACGACACGAGCAGATCGCGGCCGGCTCTGTCGGCGTCGGTCAAAGCGAGCCGGGTCCGGCCGGGGCCGTTTTCGGCACCGAGCCGGCCCATGGCTGCGAGCTGCGCGTGGAGGATCTGGGTATCGATGTGCGGCGCCAGGGTCATGCGGCCCTCCGTTTCTCTGATACAACAATAATACTGCGCGCGACGATGGTTTTTGTAGCCAAATTCCCATTTTTCTGCATAAAATATGCGTAGATGCTGCTTTTTTCACAGAAAGAAAAAACGATGGAGCTCGACGGGATCGACACTGCAATCTTGCAGATTATCCAAAAAGATGCGACTGTGCCCCAGCGCGAAATCGGCGCTGCGGTGGGGCTGTCGGGGCCGGCGGTCCAACGGCGCTTGAAAGGGTACGCGGCTGCAGGGTTAATCGACAAAACGGTCGCGGTACTGGACCCGACGCGCTGCGGTGTGCCGTTGACGGTGGTGGTCACCATCGAGGTCGAAACCGAACAGATCGACAAACTCGATGCGATTAAACGGGCGTTTGTGAGCGAGCCGGCGGTGCAGCAGTGTTATTACATGGCCGGCGAATGGGACTTTGTCGTGGTGCTGCACGTGGCCGACATGGACGCATATACCGAGCTGACGCGGAAGCTTTTTTTCGCCAGTAACAACGTCAAACGCTTCAAGACCTTGGTCGCGATGCAACGGGTCAAATACGGCCTCGAACTGCCCCTGCCGTGATTAATCGAACCGCGCGTGCAGTTGTGTCAAGCCACGCAACTCGAGGCTGGGGCGCCAGGCGAGCGGGGCGGCCGGATCGGCGAGACGGAGCGAAGGGAAGCGCCGCAGGATGGTCCGAAGCGCGACCGCACCTTCGAGGCGGGCGAGCGGTGCCCCCAGGCAGTAGTGGATGCCGTGGCTGAAGGCGAGGTGGCGTGCTTCGGTCCGATCGAGCCGGTATGCCTCTGGGTCGTCGAAGAGCGCAGGGTCGTGATTGGCGGAGCCGATGAGGAGTTGGACGTGTGCGCCGGCCGGGATAGGCACGTCGGCGACGGTGAGTGGTTCGCGGGCGTAGCGATTGACCATCTGGACCGGGTTGACGAGGCGGAGCAGTTCTTCGACGGCCGCGGAGATCATTTCGGGCTGGGCGGCGAGGGCGGCGAGCTGGTCGGGGTGCGCGAGCACGGTGGCGAGCCCGTTGCCGATGAGGTTGACCGTCGTCTCGTGACCGGCGATGAGCAGGAGCACTGCCGTCGATACGAGTTCGGTGGGGCTGAGGCGATCGTCACCGAGGCGGGCCTCCATCAGGTTGGTCAATAAATCGTCGCTGGCACTGCGCCGACGGCGGCCGATGTGGCCGCGCAGGTACCAACTGAGCCGCAGGATGTCGGGGTTCAGATAGGTAGCATCGCCCGATATCACACCCGATTTGATGATATTGGCCGACCAGCGATGGAAGCGCGGGTGGTCGTGTGCGGGCACGCCGAGCATGTCGGTGATGACCGTCAAGGGCAAGGGGAGCGCGTAACGACCGATGAGGTCGACGCGTTTGTCGTGTTCGAATGCGCCGACGAGCCGTTCGGCGATGGCTTCGATGTGTGGCTCCCATTGGGCGACCACCCGTGGGGCAAAGGCATCACTGGCCAAACGACGCAAACGCGTGTGATCGGGCGGGTCGGCTTTCAGCATATTGCTGCCGATGAGCGGGCGCAGCACGGTGCGTTGAAAAAAAGAGGAGGTGCGTGCGTTGAAGATATTCTTGACGAGGCGTGGATCTTTGAGGCACGCCATCACATCAGCTGCGCGACTGACGAGGAACACCGGCGCGCCGGACGGCAGGGTAGTCTGGCAGACGGGTGCCTCGGCGCGGAGTTGTGCGTAGGTCGCGTATGGGTCACTGCGGTACGTCGGTGTGCTGTACGGGGACGGCTGATGCATCGGAGGCGCCTGTTCAAAACGAGATTGACTTCACACCGCCATGATAGGCGATATTCGTCCGCATGGTGGCTGTGTGTCAGCGGCGCGGGGCAGCGCCGGTCGTGGGTGTGCGAGTGTAGCGCACCCCAAATGCGGTCGAGCCGATGGTGTAGACCGCGCCGCTGTTGGTGCTGACCACGGTATTCGAGGCTCCGGCGGCGATGGTGACGACGTCGCGGACTGTCGCCGGCCAGCGGAGTTGCCCGTGGGTGTCGGCACCCCAGGCGCGAATAGCGCCGTCGGTCGTCACCGCCAACGAGACCTCGAGCCCGGCGACGACGGCGCGAACGGGTGGCAGATCAGCCGGTACATCGATCTGGCCGTACCGGTTGGCGCCCCAGGCGATGACTGTACCGTCGCTGCGCAGTGCGAGGGTATGGTCGTTGCCGGCGCTGATGGCGACGATGTCGTACGCACTCGACGGGATCGGGTAGAGTTCGGTCGGCTTGCCCCACTGCACGACGGAGCCGTCGCTTCGGAGTGCGACGGAATGGCGCCCGCTGGCTGCAATGGCGACAACATTGGTCAATCCGGCGGGAATGCGTATCTGCCCGTCGTCGTTGCGTCCCCAACCGACAACCGTACCGTCACGTCGGAGTGCCAGCGTATGCCCAAAGCCGGCGGCGATAGCCGTCACGCCGCTGCGGGCCGCTGGTGGGACCACGATTTGGTTGAATGTGTTCGGCCCCCAGGCAAAGACTTTTCCGCTGCGGCTGAGTGCGACCGCGAACGTCGAACCGGCGTCGACTTCACGGAACGCGATGCCTGCCAGTGCGCTCGGGATGGTCGTTTGCTTTGCGACATTAATACCCCAGGTCACGAGCGTGCCATCTGCGCGGACTGCGACGACAAACGATGTCCCGATGGCGATGTCGCGCAGTGCCATGGGGTTGATCGTCGGAGTGAGCGTGGGTGTGCTGGTCCCGGCGGCCGACACTGTTGGGGTCGCAGAAGGGGTAACGGAGGAGAAACCAGAGAGTGTCCGCGTCGCCGTCATGGTGGCAGTGGATGTGCGGGTGCGGGTCCGCGTGGAGGTGCGGGTCGACGGGATGACCGACGCTGGCGGCGTGTCGGTGAGGATCGCAGTGGCCGTCGAGGTCCGTGTGCGGGTACTGGTCGCGGCCGGTGCGGTGGCAGACAACGTCGGGGTATCAGAAGGGGTACTCGTCGCGACTGCTGTCGCGGTTTCGGTCGTTGCAGGGTCGCGGGTCATGGTGACATAGCGGAGCCCGACACCGGCCGCACTCGTTGCATACACGGGGTCAAACGCAGTGCCGTAGGGCACGATGAACGGTGTCAGCGTCGGCACGGCTGTGCGCGTCGACGTCTGGGTCACCGATGCGGTCTGGGTGATGTAGCGGTACCCATTATTGGCCAGGGTGGTCGCGATTGCGGGATCCGTCGTCGCGCCGTGGGGGAGCTCGACGGCGGTCACGGTCGGATTCACGGTCGCCGTGGCCGTTGCGAGGGTGGTGGCGACGGGGGTCGCGGTCTCGTAGCGATAGCCACTGGCTGCCGCAGCTGTCGCTGCCGCGTCGGGCAGGAATGAACCATGTGCGACGACGATTGCCGTGTTGGTGGCAGTAGCGGTCGCGACGGTGGTCTGTGTCGCGAGCAGGGACGGTGTGGGAGTTTCGGTGATATAGCGGAACCCCTGTGCTGCCGCGAGTGTCGCTGCTGCGCCGTCGAGAAACGACCCGTATGTCATGAGCGCGGCGGTCATGGTTGCGGTGGCCACGTTGGTCGGGGAAGGCGTCGCCGTGTCGGTGACCGTGGTGGTCGGGGTATTCGTCGCCGTGTCAGTGGCCGTGTTGGTCGGGGTAGGTGTCGCCGTGTGAGTAGCCGTGTTGGTCAGCGTGTGAGTAGCCGTGTGAGTAGCCGTGTGAGTAGCCGTGTGAGTGGCCGTGTTGGTCGCCGTGCTGGTGGCCGTGTGAGTAGCAGTGTTGGTGGCCGTGTTGGTCGGCGTGTTGGTCGGCGTGTTGGTCGGCGTGTTGGTGGCGGTGTTGGTGGCGGTGTTGGTGGCGGTGTTGGTGGCGGTGTTGGTGGCGGTGTTGGTGGCGGTGTCGGTCAGCGTGTTGGACGGAATCCCGGTCGGCGTAAAGGTCGCTGCGACGACCGCGCCGGTTGCCACATTCAAGAAGTAGCTGCCGGTACAGTCAGCCAAACCGGGCATACAGTCTTTAATATTTGCATTGGTCGATGCACTGGCGAGTGAGACTGCAGCCAAGCCAATGACACCTGTTGGGCTACCGATTGCAGAGAGCGGTACGCCTGCTTCGATGCTGACGGCTGCACCATTGGCGCACACAACGATGTTACAGGTTTGTTCGGCTGTGCCGATCGTGGTAAATGTGCCCAGGGGATGCTCGACTTTGGTGGTTGGTACTCCGCTCGACGAGAAGAGCACCCACAGTTTCGCATCAGTGACTCCGTCTCCAGCGCTCGAAATGAACAGGCTAAAACCGTCGCTTTTGATTTTATTGACCGATGCCGTGAGATTTTCGTCCCAGCGGACATAGAGTGTTGTGGCATCGGTGGTCAACGCGACGGCGGTGAGGTCGCCCGATCCACCCCCAGCGTCGGTGCTGCTCTCGGTGAAATCGACCACACCGCCCCAGTCGCTGATGGTACCATCGACGACGATCGATGCGGCGGCAGCGGGCGTCGCAGGCAGGACAGCAGCGATCAGCGCCAGAACCAAGCAGCAGACGACTAATGCTTGTTTTGCATACCGGTTGGTGTCGACACGCACGTGCAGAGAACCTTTTGTACGTATACGCTGTACAACTGTGGCTATTGTTGAATTATATAAACTTTTTATGAGAAAAGTGTGGTTTATTTTGACGAAATAGTATATTTTCTTGAATATCAGCGGATTGACAACGGTTTGTCACAGACGAAAACCGTTCAGAAAACCGAGCGGTTGCAGAGCAGCTCTATGTGATCACGTCGAACCAGACGTGGCAAGATCCACAGCAGTCGTACCGCGTCTGCAAAGCCGATCTGAAGCTGGACCAGACTGCATTGCCGAGCATTTATGATTCATTTCGCATGCCGCAGCTCGGCGAGCGAGCACGTGTCTCGCATTTCTCACGGGGTAGGGCTCAGATAGATGTGTCGCGGGGCTGCGCCGGAGGTCGGCGTCCGGGTTGTGAGCGCACCATACTCGTTCGAACCGATACACACGACAGCGCCAGTGTTGAGTGTTATGACCGTTTGCGCATAGCCTGCTGAAATCGCGACAACGTCACGAAGCGGCGATGGAATGTTGATTTGTCCGTGGGTGTTTGCACCCCACCCGCGGACGCGGCCGTCGTTCGTCAGGACGATCGAGTACTGCAGGCCGGCAGAGATGGCGGTCACCGGTGGGAGTGTCGCTGGGACGTCATTTTGGCCATAGCGATTTGCGCCCCACGCGATGACCGTGCCGTCGTCGCGCAGTGCGAGGGTGTGGTCAGGTCCAGCGCTGATTGCGACGATATGGTGTGCCGCGGCCGGGACTGGGTAGAGTTTCGTCGGCTTCCCCCACTGGACGACGGTGCCATCGGCGCGGAGGGCGACTGAATGTTTGCTCCCGGCACTGATTGCGATGACGTCTTTGAGATTGGTCGGTATGGAAATTTGTCCCTCGTCGTTGCGCCCCCATCCAATAACTGTGCCGTCAGTACGCAGCGCAAGACCATGTGCAAGACCTGCAGCGATGGCTTTGATGCCGGATTTTGCAGCAGCAGGCAGGGTTGTCTGGCCATACACGGGTGCGCCCCACGCATAGACACGGCCAGCCGTTGTCAATCCCATTGCATAGGTCGAGCCCGCGGCAACATCTTTGAACGAGACCGACGCGAGTGCGAGTGGGATCGTCGACTGATATTTGGTATTGGCGCCCCAGGTTGTGAGTGAACCATTTGCTCGAACGCCGATTACAAACGACGAGCCGACGGCGACATCGCGGAGTGCGATTGGATTGCGGGTCGGTGTCCGCGTCGGGGTCAACGTGTTCGTCGCAGTGAACGATGCGGTGGGAGTATTGGTCTGCGACGGGGTCATGGTCGCCGTGGCTGTGCGGGTCCGAGACCGACTCGCGGTGTGCGATGGTGTGGCGGTTTCGAGACCGGCAGTTTCGGTCTCGGTCGGTGTCTGTGTCCCTGTCGCGGTGAGCGACGGCGTCTTCGTGCGAGATGGGGTCCGGGTCGCCGTCGCCGTGGCAGTGCCAGAGCGTGTGACAGTCGCGCTGATGGTCGAGTCGGGAGAGACGACAGGCGTGTCAGACGGCGCTGTGGTGGTTGATGGTGTCACCGTCATCGTCGGGCTGTGCGTCGCAGACGGGATCTGGGTGGGCCCGGTCGGTGTAGCGGTTTCGCTGGCAAGAGCGGTTGCAGTGCTGGTACGGGTTGCCGTCGCTGCGCCACCGACCGGCGTGCGGCTCGCCGTGAACGTCGGCCCGGTGCTGGTCGCACTCGGCGACGGCGTCGCCGTGATGTAGCGGATGCCCCAACCGGCGGCACTCGTTGCAAACAGCGAATCGACTGCAGAGCCGTAGGCGACGATAATCGGCGTGTTGGTGGGAGTGTTGGTCTGACTCGGTGTCAGTGTGATTGTCGGCGTATCGGTGACTGTTGGGGTATTTGACGCAGTCGGTGTCATCGTTTCGAAGCGGATGCCGTTTTGCGCAACGGTGGTCGCAAACACGGGATCCGTGTTGGAGCCATAGGGGATAGGCATAGCGGTGTTGGTCGGTGTCCCGGTGATGGTAGCGGTGTTTGTGACGGTGCTTGTCGTGGTCGCTGTATCGGAAGCGGTGGGTGTAGCGGTATAGAGCAACACGCCGTTGCCAGCGGCTACCGTGGCGAAGGCAGGGTCAATCACTGTGCCATGCGGGATGACAACGGGGGTGTGCGTCAGCGACGGACTCGGAGTGGAGCTCGGTGTGTAGGTAATCGACGGGGTCGCTGTTTCGGTCATATAGCGCAGACCAGTCTGTGCTGCCGCGGTCGCTGCTGCATCCGGGAGGCCAGACCCGTAGCTGATGATGATTGCAGTGACGCTCGGGGTTTGGGTCATCGTTGCGGTGGCGGTACTCGTCGCGGTCTGCGTGCTTGTCGCAGTCTCCGTCACCGTCGCAGTTTGGGTCATTGTTTCGTAGCGCGAGCCATTCGCCGCGGCGACCGTGGCAAATGCGGAGTCGATCGGCGTGCCATAGGGGATAACCGCAGCCGTCGACGTGAGCGATGCGGTCGGGGTAATGGAAGGGGTGGGGGTCTCGGTGATATAGCGATAGCCACCGCTTGCTGCCGCTGTTGCAGCATGGGTTGCGAGTGTCGTTCCGTAGGGGACGATGACAGCCGTCACCGTTGCGGTCTGGCTGGGTGTCGTGGTATTGCTGGGGGTCGGAGTATCCGACGGCGTGAAGGTCTGTGTGATCGTTGCCGTCGGGGTCATGGTTTCGTAGCGGGCACCGTTGACTGCTGCGATCGTCGCGAATGAGGGATCGACGACCGTCCCATACGGGATGAGTGCTGCAGTCGCCGTGATCGCCGGCGTATCGGTCGCGTGCGGAGTCGGGGTCATGGTTATATAGCGCACCCCGATGAGGGCCGCATTCGTTGCAGCGACCGGCTCGAACGACGAGCCATACCCCGCGATAAGGGGAGTCGCAGTCGCTGACGGGAGAGTCGTCGATGAGGCGACCGGTGTGGCCGTGTAATACCGAATGCCGATGAGCGCTGCAGCGGTTGCAAAGGTCGGTTCAACCGTGCTGCCGTATGACAGGACAAGCGCGGTCGTCGTCAGACTAGCTGTCGGTGTCGTGGAGGGCGTCGGAGATCGTGAGGGTGTCGGGGTTTGCGTCTCAAATAGATACCTCCCCGTTGCTGCTTGTGTCGCCGCAGCCGGGTCTATCGATGCACCATAGGGGACAACAATCGCCGTCGGGCTGGCGACGAGGATAGCAGTCGGGCTGAGAGGGATGGGCGACGAGAATGGGGTACTCGACGCTGCTGCAGGTGTTTCGCTGGGAGTCATCGTGACGCTCGCAGGTACAACTGATGCAGTAGCAGTTTGCATCGGTGTGGAGGTCACATAGCGGACGCCCAACTGGGCTGCATTGGTCGCAGCGACGGCATCGATAGTCGTGCCTTTACTCGCCTCGATTGGGGTATTCGTCGGAGTCAGCGTAGGAGTCGCAGTCAACGTGACGGTCGCTGTCGAATAGTGGACCCCGTACCCTGCGACGGCAGTGGCATGGAGTGGCTCGACGGTATTGCCATACGGGATGATGATGGCAGTCGTCGTCATACTTGCTGTCGCTGATGCCGTCGCCAGCGCCGTCGAAGAGGGTGTTGCCGTCTGCGTTACGAAGATATACCCGCCTCCTGCAGCGCTGGTCGCAGCGGCTGAGGCAAACGTCGCACCGTATGGCACGATGATCGCGGTCATAGTCGCAGTCGTACTCCCGACAACAGTCGGAGTCGCTGTTATTGTTGCGGTAACCGTCGCTGTGTTCGATGGAGTATAGGTCTCTGTCGGTGTTGCCGTATCGGTCGCGGTATCGGTCGGTGTGTTCGACGGAGTATAGGTCTCCGTCGGTGTTGCCGTATCGGTCGCAGTATCGGTTGGTGTGTTCGACGGGGTGTACGTCTCGGTCGGCGTACTGGTCGCTGTGTTCGACGGGGTGTACGTTTCCGTCGCCGTATTGGTGGCAGTGTTCGACGGAGTATAGGTCTCCGTCGGTGTTGCCGTCTCGGTCGCGGTATCGGTCGGCGTATTCGACGGAGGATAGGTCGCCGTCGGTGTTGCCGTGTCGGTCGCGGTATCGGTGGCAGTGTTCGACGGAGTATAGGTCTCCGTCGGTGTTGCCGTATCGGTAGAAGTG
>JBJOJU010000086.1:0-3609 GCA_046046485.1 Chloroflexota bacterium
CAGCGCTGCCCACCCCGGGTAGACGGTCGCGCTGCTGTACCAGCTACTCGCGCCGACGAGCCCGACCACTGCCAGCGCACTCGCCCACGGCGTCGCCACGAGCCGGCGCAGCGCACCGATACCCGGCACTGCAAGCGGTTGCACCGCGGCATAGGCCAGGGCTGCGCCGGCGGCGAATTGCCAGACCCGTGCCAGCGGCCAGTAGTAGCCGATCCCGCTCGGGTCGCTGACGGTCGCCAGATTGTAGCCGAACGACGCCGCCACCACCGCCCCGATGAGCCACCAGCCCCGGCGGCGCGCACGCAGCGCCGCGAGCATGACAAACGGCCACACGAGGTAGAACTGTTCTTCGATGCCCAGCGACCAGAGGTGCAACAGCGGCTTGCGCACCGCGGCGTCGTCGAAGTAGCCCGACTCGGCCGCTGCCTGCAGGTTGGCCACAAAACCCGCTCCGCCGGCCACGTGCAGCCCCACCGCTTGGGCCTGCTCGCGGTCGAGCAGCCAGAGCGCTGCCACCGACACGGTCAGCAACACGCCCAAGAGTGCAGGGAAAATCCGCCGCACCCGGCGGGCATAGAAATCGAGCAGCCCGTAGGTCCCCTGCTGCATCCGCTGCAGGAGCAACTGGCTGATGAGGTACCCCGAGATCACAAAAAAGACATCGACCCCGATGTACCCGCCCGGCAACCACTGCGGGAATGCGTGGAACATCACCACGACGCCCACTGCGATGGCCCGCAGCCCATCGATATCGGCACGGTAGGCATGCGGTACAGGCGTGTGCGCAACCGGTTGCGCGCTGCGGGCCGGCAGCCAGCGCGCCGCCGCCACACCCACCAGGGCGACGAGCGCTGCGCCGGCGGCGACGAATGCGACCGCCGTGCGATCACCCGCGTACTGATTGGCCAGGGCGATTGCTGCAACCACGGCGCCGGCGCCGACGGCGTGCACCATCACCGTGCTGCCCAGCGCCCACACCAACCCACCCCAGCAGAGCACTGCGACGAGCGCGGCCAGCGCCCACAGCGTCGGTACGCTGTACCACCCCTGAGCGATCGGGGTGATCCGCAGCAGCCCATAGCCGATGCCCAGCTGGCGCGCGCCGTCGTCATAGAGACCGTCGGTGGTCAGCGTCAGCGTACTCGTACGGGCGAACCCCGGCGCCGGCAGCACGGCCAACACCTGGTACGAGCGAAACACCGCCGGCGCCACGGGATACGATGCAACCGGTTGCGCGTCGACGCCGATGGTCAAGCGCCGCGCCGCGCCCGGTGCAGTATAGGCACCGGCGACAATCGCATACCCCGGCGCGAGGGCCGGCACCGTCAATGCAGCGTGAGGTAACCCCCAGCGGTAGACCCGATCGCCGGTGGCGGTGACTTCTGGCGCGCTGCTGTAGGCAACACCGACGAGCGCGCGGTCGCTGCTGTCGATGACCGTTGCAACCGGTTGCAGTGCGCACCCGAACGCCAGCAGCGCGGCCGTCACCCAGATACCGAGCAGCACTGACCAGCGCGGTGTCTGCTTCACCCGAGATACCCGAGTGCCTGCAGCGCGGGCAACACCCGGCTCCCCAGCAGACTGACGCCGTGGGCAGCATCGTGCAGGCCGTGGGGTGTGCCGAATTCGATGCGCGTCGCCCCGGCGGAATAGATGCGTTCACACTGGGCGACGATGTCGTGCGGTGCGCCAGAAAACGCAAATTGGTCGAGTAATTCGTCTGATATCAGTGCCGCGCCGGCGGCGAAGGTGCCTGCGTCGGCGTGGCTGCGCAGGCGCGCGATGAGTTCTGGGTCGACGCTCACCGTCGGGTCGAGCGGCACCACCACCGGCAGGTAGAGCACCGCTGCCTCGCGGGCTGCCCGGCGGGCAGCGGCACGGTCGTCGTCGACGACGGTCACGGCGCCCAGAGCGATCCCCACGCTGCCCGCTGCCCGGCCCACCCGCGCACTCCCACGGTCGATGTATGAGCGGATATGGGGGATCACCGCCGGGTTTGCCGAGCCGCCCACTTTGACTTCGTCGGCGAGTTCCCCGGCCAGCCCACAGAGTTTTTCACCCCAACTGCCGATCATGATGGGGATCGGCCGGCGCGGCAGCGGGTACTCGGCCCGCACATGTGCTGCCACCCGATAAACCTCGCCGGCGTAGCCGGCCGACTGCCCACTCCACAGCGCCCGGATGATGGCGATCGATTCACGGATCGCCTGGATCGGCTTGGCAGGCTCGACCACGCCGTGCTCGGCCAACCACGCGCCGCGCGCCAAGCCGAGGTAGGTGCCCGCCGGCGCGAGGTCATCGAGCAGCGCAGCGTCGGCTGCGACATCGATCGGTGCCATCCGCGCCGGCGAGACCGCGGCACTCCCCAGGCGCGCCCGGCGCAGATGCGGCGCCATCAACAACAGCGGCCCGTAGCTGGGGTGGAACGGCGCGTCGCAGTAGACACTGACCGCGTCGAACGCATACTGGTCGACGTGTTTGGCCAAGGCGATATACGCCTGCGCCGATTTGTTGGTCTGGAAGGCGATGCTGACGGTTGCCATGTTCCCCTCGGTGTCAGGTGAGCTCGGTGCTGTCCATGGTGCGGCGGGCGACGCGCTCGATCTGCATAATCAAGCGCTCCTCGGGGTCGGGACAGGCGACCAGGGTGTCGCGTTCGAGCCAGTCGTTGCTCGCCAGCAGGCGTTGCTTGGCCGGCAACAACGGCATGACCGCCGCCAGCGCATACATGCAGAAGTGCTTCCCGGCCGGGATCCGTACCTGGCTGCTGTGCGTGAGCTCGAAGTAGTCGCCCACCGCCAAGCTACACACCGAACGACCCTCGATCGCCACGACGGTCACCCGCAGGTCATAGAGTTCAAACGGCAACGTCATGGCTACCCCGCAGGCGCTCCGTGCACCGGAGCATCGGCAATCGACGAGTCATACACGCAGCAGCTGATGGTTTCCAGCCACCAGATGGCGGATCGGCGGCGCACCCAGCACCGCCGCAGCCGTGGGTCACCGGGGTAACGAATTTTCCCCTGCTGCTACCACGACGGACCGGCTTCGCCCTTGCGCGACTTGTGGCCGTAGGCCAGCTCGGCACCACCCGACAGATAGTGGTCGACGCCGGTCGTGAAGGTCGCCTCGGCGGCGATGAACAAACAGAGTTTGCCGGCCTCTTCGATGGTACCCATGCGGCCCATCAATTGTGCGTTGTCGCCGTACGAGCGCGTCAACACCGGGTCGGGAGAGGCGTCGATGCCCGCCTGCCAGAGCGGGGTGAAAATGTTGCCCGGCGACACACAGTTGACCCGCACGTCGTGGGCGGCCTCGTCGATAGCCAGCGCCTTGGTGAATGCGGTGATCGCCCCCTTGGTTGCCACATACGTCGTCGCATAGGGCTGGGCGATGGTACCCACCAGGCTCGACATGTTGATGATGTTGCCCTGCACCGGGCGCATGTACGGCAGCGCGTATTTGCAGGCGGCGAAAATGCTGACCAGGTTCAACTCGAGCAGATCACGGAAATCTTGGATCGAGAATTGGTCAATCGTGCGCGTGGGTGGGTGCCAGCCAGCGTTGTTGATCAAGCAGTCGATGCGCCCGTGTTTGGCGACCACTGCC
>JBJOJU010000111.1:0-12284 GCA_046046485.1 Chloroflexota bacterium
GCTTCAAGATGGGCTACTCGGCGGCGATCGCCATGGTGCTCTTCCTGTTCTTGATTACGATCACGGTTATCCAGATGCGCTATTTCAACGCCGATTCGTCGGATTTGGATTAACAGACACAGGAGTCATCGATGACCACAGTGACCAAAAAATCCAACGGGTTCAACACCCGCCAGATATTTGCCTGGGCTGCATTGGCGCTCATCTTGTTGGTGACGCTGTTCCCGGTCTGGTGGGTGGTGCGGACGGGGTTTTCTTCGAAGAAAGAAATCTACGCCGACACCTTCAACCTGGCGCCGGTGGGCCCGACGCTGAATAACTTCAAGCGTGTGTTGGGCATGTTCACCTCGGAAGAAGCCGTGGCCCAGGGCGGCACCGCCGGTGGCATGGACTTCTGGATGGACCTCAAGAATTCGTTCATCGTCTCGACGACGACGATTCTCGGGCAGACATTTTTCAGTGCAATGGCGGCCTACGCGTTCGCGCGTTTGAAGTTCCGCTTGCGCGACCAGATCTTTTTCTTGTACCTGACGGCCATGATGATCCCTGGTGTGGTGACGTTGGTCCCCAACTACATCTTGATGGCGCGTGATCTGGAGTGGATGAATACCTATCGCGGCATCATTGCCCCGTCGTTCTTGATGACGCCGTTCGCGGTGTTCTTTCTGCGGCAATTCTTTTTGAGCATCAACCACGAGCTCGAAGAGGCGGCCAAACTCGACGGCGCGGGGATTCCGCTGATTTTCTTGCGCGTGATCATGCCATTGAGCGTACCGGCCTTGAGCACGTTGGCGATCCTGCAGTTCTTGGCCAACTGGAACGACTACTTGTGGCCGTTCTTGATCGGCAAAGACGAGACCATGCGTACATTGACGGTGGGTCTAGCGGTCTTCCAATCGCAGACTCCGCAAGGGTCGCCCGACTGGGGTGGGTTGATGGCAGGGACGACGTTGAGTCTGATTCCGACGATGTTGATCTTCATGATCTTCGGGCGCCGGGCAGTCAATGCGATCCAGTTCAGTGGGTTCCGCTAAGCGCGGTAGATGTGGCAGCAACGATGCGTGAGCATCGTGATGCATAGATTTCCTTAAGAGGAGGACTGATCAATGCGTTTTCGTTTCAACGCACTGGCAATCGCTCTGGTGATGGTCAGCAGCATGCTCTTGGCAGCATGTGGCGGCGCAGCAGCACCAGCAGCAGAGCCGACCGCCGCCGCCGAAGCACCGGCAGCGGAGCCGACCGCAGCCCCGGCCGAAGAGCCGACGGCAGCACCTGCAGCCACCGAAGCGGTCACCATCCGCTACGGCCTGTGGGACGGCAACCAGCAGCCGGCCTACGAGGCTTGTGCCGCTGAGTTCACCAAGGCAAACCCGAACATCATCGTCAAGGTCGAGCAGGCTGGTTGGGGCGACTACTGGACCTCCGTGCAGACCGGCATGGTCGGCGGCACGGCACCGGACGTCTTCACGAACCACTTGGCCAAGTACCCTGAGTTCGCCGCCAAGGAGCAAATCGTCGACATCCAGCCGTTCGTCGAGCGCGACGGCGTCGACATGGGCCAGTACCTCCCGGGCCTGGGCGACCTCTGGGGCCGCGACGGCAAGCGCTTCGGTTTGCCGAAGGACTGGGACACCATCGCAGTCGTGTACAACCAGGACATGCTGGACAAAGCCGGCGTGACCGTCGAAGAGTTGAACAACGCTGAGTGGAATGCCCAGGACGGCGGCACGTTCGGTCAGATCATCAAGAAGCTGACCTTGGACGAAGCCGGCAAGAACGCTCTGGACGCTGACTTCGACAAGACCAAGGTCGTCCAGTACGGCTTCGTCGGCGGCGGCAGCGGCGGTGCATACGGTCAGACGCAGTGGAGCCACTGGGCTGTTTCGAACGGCTTCAAGTTCAACGACGGTCTGTATGCCACCAAGTACTTCTACGACGACCCGAAGTTGGCCGAGACCATTCAGTGGTACGCCAACCTCAACCTGGTCGAAGGCGTTGCTCCGACCCTGGCAGACGTGAAGAGCCTCGGCTCGACCACCCTGTTCACCTCGGGTAAGGCCGCTCTGACCACCGACGGCAGCTGGATGATCGGTTCCTACGTGAACGACGCCAAGTTCGTCACAGGCTTCGCCCGCTTGCCGAAGGGCCCCGAAGGCCGCAAGTCCATGTTCAATGGTCTTGCTGACTCGATCTGGGTCGGTTCGAAGCACCAGGAAGAAGCATGGCAGTGGGTCAAGTTCGCCGCTTCGCCGGCTTGTGCAAACATCGTCGGTAGCTATGGCGTGGTCTTCCCGGCCATCCAGAGCGGCGTCGATGCAGCCCTGAAGGCTTACGGCGATCGCAAGGTCGACGTGTCGGCCTTCACCGCCCAGGCCACCGAGGCCAATGGCACGTTCCTGTTCCCCGTCACCGACTTCGCGTCGGAAATCGGACCGATCATGGACGCCACCATGGACAGCATCATGCTCGGCGAAAAGCCGGCAGCCGATGCCCTCAAGGCAGCCAACGACGAAGTCAACGCCCTGTTCCAGTAAGCGTTTTCTTCACTGGCGGTCGGGGAAACCCGGCCGCCAGTTTTATACCCCCCACCCTGCGAGAACCACCATGCATCGTCTGTTGCGCTTCCTGCCACTCTACGCACTCACCCTCAGTGCCTGCGCCGCGCTCGCGCCCGCAGCCACCTGGGATGGGCCGTCGGTCGCACACACGCTGACCCAGCAGTCGTTTGCCCCCGCCACCCCATGCACCGGGTCCTTCCGCGCCTACCCCTTGGCACACACCACCACGGTCGCACCGCCGGTCCACCTCTTTGCCAGTAACGGCGCAGGGATCGCAGCTGGCGATGTCGACGGCGACGGTCTGACCGACCTCGTCGTGGCACATATCGCCGGTGACAGCACCCTCGCCCGGAATTCCGGCTCCTTTACCTTCACAGAAACGCCTCTCGACCTGCCCAATACCCGGGCGATCCAGCTGGTCGATGTCGACGGCGACGGCCGCCTCGATATCACCGCGACCCACCAGGGTGCAGGCGTGAGTATCTTGTTCAACGAATCGACCCCGAGCACGCTGCGTTTCCGCCGCGCCCAGATCGCCTTCGGCAACCTGCGCGCCTATAGCATGCTCTGGCACGACTACAACCACGACGGTCGCCTCGATCTCGTCACCGGTTCCTACGACGCCGAAGCCCCCCGCGGCGGCGCGCAGAGCATCTTCGATGCCCAGAGCAATGGCGTTTTTCTGCATAGCCAACGTGCAGACGGCGGCTTCGTCACCCAACGCCTGAGCGACCACGCCAACGCCCTCTCACTCATCGCCCTCGACATCGACGCCGACGGCGCCGATGATATCGTGGTGGGTAACGACTTCGACACCCGCGACATGGTCTTTCTGCAGCGCGGCGATACGTGGGAAACCGCCCAACCCTTCGTCAGCACTCCCCACTCGACGATGTCGTACGACGTCGGCGACTACGACCGCGACGGTGCGCCTGACCTCCTCGCCGCCGACATGAACCCCTACAGCACCGACGTCGTCACTCTGGCGCAGTGGCTGCCCGTCACCAGCAATATGACGCAGTACCACCCCGCCGACGACCCGCAGTTGATGGAAAACGCCGTCCTCCAGCGCGGCAGTGACCAACGCTGGCGCAATGCCAGCCGCGCGCTGTCGGCGACGTCGACGGGCTGGAGTTGGTCGACCCGCTATGCCGATTTCGACAACGACGGCCACCTCGATATCTATGCCGTCAACGGCATGATCGCCGCCGAACTCTTTCCCTTTCTGCCCGACAACGCCCTCGTCGAACACAACCAAGCACTGCGGTTCGACGGCACGCGCTATATCCCGGCACCCGAGTGGCAATTGGGCGCGACCGCATCGGGACGCGGCATGACCGTGGCCGACTTCGACAACGACGGTCGCCTCGACATCGCCGTCAACAACCTCAATGCCCCCAGCGTGGTCTACGCAAACGGACTGTGCGGCGGCAGTGCCCTCAGCGTCACCCTGCAACAACCGGGTCCGAACCCGCATGCGGTCGGGGCCGAAATCCGGCTGTACAGCGGCTCCGAAACCCGTTGGCAACGCATCACCACCACCCGTGGCTACATCTCGGGCAGCCCAGCGGTCGCTGATTTCGGCATGGGGAAAACCCCCGCCGACTCACTCGTCGTGCGCTGGCCCGACGGTGGCGTATCGACCATCGATGCACTACCGACCAGCGGCCGTATCACCATCACTCGGAGCGCACCATGAGCACCATCGCTGTCCGACAGTCGACCCGCACACCCGCACCCACCCCGACGACCCTGCTGGGCTTTCTGCTGCCCCAACAGCTCTGGTTGGCGCTGTGGGTGGTACTCGCTGCGCTGGCGCTGGGTGTCGTCGGGCGCCTCATCGGGCAACCGTTGTGGCGCGCCGCACTCCCCGGTACCTTTCTCTTTTCGGGTGCAGTGCTGATCCGCTGGTGGTACGACCGCAGCCGCTATGGCCAGCTGTTTGCCCTCCTCGTCGCGCTCTTGTCGTTCCAAGGCGGGCACGGGGTCGAACACGTGGCGCAGTGGGTGCAATACCACCTGTTGGGGTATACGGCACGGGCGTCGAGCGGGCTGATCTCGGCTGCGAATTCCGAGTGGGTCCACTTTGTGTGGAACTGGGGCGTCCTGCTGGTCATGCTGCGCATCTACTGGCTCGGGATGCGCAACCCGTGGGCAGTCATCATGCTGGTCTGGAGCACGGCGCACACCGCAGAACACAGTTATCTCTTCGTGCGCCACCTCGAGGTGCTCGATATCCTGCGCCAATACGGCGAGCCCGGCATCACCGCCCAGGGCTTGCCGGGCATCTTCGGCAACGACGGATGGTTGGCCCGCAGCCCGGTCACGGCCGGCACCTGGGTCTGTACCATCCCCGGGCTGACTACGGCGACCCGGCTCGACGTCCATTTTTGGTGGAACGTAGGCGAGACCGCGCTACTCGCGTTGGCTGCCTACTCACAGATACATCGTCACCCACAGCGCGACGTGCGCTGAGGCCCTGTACGGGAGAAAGGAACCGCGTCCGATGGCAATTATCACCTTCATTGGTGCCGGCAGCACCGTCTTCGCGAAAAACTTGCTCGGAGACATTCTCTCCTTCCCCGAGCTCGCCAATAGCGAAATCCGCCTGTTCGACATCGACCCCGAACGCCTCAAGACGTCGGAAGTCGTCGCCAACAAGGTTGCCCAGGCCCTGGGCGCCAAACCCAAGATCGTGACCACCACCGACCGCAAAAAAGCGCTCGAAAACGCCGATTACTCCATCGCCATGTTCCAGGTCGGTGGGTACAAGCCGTCGACAGTCATCGACTTCGACATCCCCAAGAAATACGGTTTGCGCCAGACCATCGCCGACACCCTGGGCATCGGCGGCATCATGCGCGGCCTGCGCACCATCCCGGTCATGCTCGACATGTGCCGTGACATGGAAGAAGTCGCCGGCGATATCACTTTCCTCAACTATGTCAACCCGATGGCGATGAACTGCTGGGCGATGTCCCGCGCAACCACCGTCAAGACCGTCGGTCTGTGCCACTCGGTCCAGGGCACTGCAGAGCAATTGGCCGACGACATCGGCGTCAAAATCGACGACATCAACTACGTCGCCGCCGGCATCAACCACATGGCCTTCTATCTGAAGTTCGAGAAAGACGGTGTCAACCTCTACCCCGAAATCCAGAAGGTCTACAACGAAAAGCGCATCCCCGATTGGAACCGTGTGCGCTACGAGATCTTCAACCGCTTCGGCTATTTCGTCACCGAATCATCGGAGCACTTCTCGGAATACACGCCGTGGTTCATCAAGCGCGACCGCCCGGACCTGATCGAGCAGTTCAACATCCCGCTCGACGAGTACATCCGCCGCTGCGAACACCAGATCGCCGGCTGGCACCAGCTGCGCGAAGACTTGATTACCAACGACATGCCCCTCGAAGTCAACCGCAGCCACGAATACGGCTCGTTGATTATCCACAGCATCGAAACGGGCCAGCCCCGCGTCGTCTATGGCAACGTCGCCAACCGTGGCTTGATCAACAACCTGCCCGACGGCTGCTGTGTCGAAGTGCCCGTCTTGGTCGACAAGAACGGCCTGCAGCCCACCAAGATCGGCAACCTGCCGCCGCACCTGGCCGCCATGATGCAGACAAACATCAACGTCCAATCGCTGACGGTCGAAGCAGCCCTGACCGGCAAGCGTGAGCATGTTTACCATGCAGCGGCGTTCGACCCGCACACGGCAGCCGAATTGTCGCTCGACCAGATCTGGAACCTGTGCGACGACCTCATCGCCGCCCACGGCTCGATGATCCCCACCCTCAAGTAAGCTTCTGCTCCAACGAAAAGCGCCCGTGCCGATTGGCACGGGCGCTTTTCGTTGTCACACGTGCTACTGCACCCCGGGGACGACCAGGTACTTGTTGAGTGCATCTGCCTCGCGGAACACCAGCTGCATGCCCAGCCCATACTTCGAGAAGCTGTCTTGGCGCAGCGACAGTGCGGCCAAAAACGGCAGAATCGGGCGGTCCTGCTTCGTCTTGATTTCGAGCACCGCCAACGGGATGCGCACTTCAGTGACGACACCGACCGGGTGCAGGGGGTTCGAACGCACCTCGATGTTGGTGTCGATGTTCATGCGGAAATCAAAACTCCGGTATCGGCGCCGATGGTAGCGGACATGCGCGACGGGAAAGAGCGGGCCGATCCGTCTCGCCCGCGCGAGAATCGTCTGCGCGGCCGCATCACCTTCTCCAAACGGCAAATCGTGCCAGAACTGTGGCAGCGCGCTGATCGGCGTGCCAACCGGCAAACCGAGCTTGGCTTTTACCTTCCCGATGCCGTAGAGGTCCTTTTCTTTGATTTGCGCTTGGTACAACCCGCCGTCGTACCAGCGTACCCGATACTTCGACTTGATTTCATTCCCAGTGGTGCACTGTTGGAAAAACGCCATCGCGAGGGTATCGTAGTACAGCGAATTCACGGTCCCGTGCGCATACGGGTCGGTGTTGCCGTACATCGATTCCAACAGCGCGACCGCGTATGGTACCCGGTCGAGCTCGATGACATATTTATACTCGTTGTACTGCATCAGCTTTTCTCTCACCAGACGCTGCTGGCGTCAGCCTAGTAACCGCCGTGGCGCGGGTCCTGGAAGAAGACGTCGAAGCGTGCGTTGGCATCCAGATCCTTCAGTGCAGTGTGCATTCCACCCAACGCAGCGCTGTCAGACACATTCACCTGCAGCACACACGAACGAATCCCGTCGTGTGCACTCAACGACACGAATTCGGCGCTGCGGCCCAGGGTTCGCGAGACAACCGCCAGCACCGCAGTCGGTTCGATCGTGTCGACCGTGTGCAGCGTCACCAACACCGTGTTTCCTGCTTTGGCGAACCGCGGGAAAACAAAATTCTTCAACAGGGTATACAGCAACGTCGCGCCGACGATCATCAACGCAATCCAGACTTTCAATACGGCACACGCCAGTGCTGTGGCGATGACGATCAAAATGAATGCGATGTCTTCGGCACGCTTCACCGGTGTACGGAAACGCACGAACGACAACGCACCCAGCAGACCGAGTGACAGCGGAAGGCTGTATTGAATCAACCAGAAAATCGCCGTCACACCGGGTGCCATCAGCGGGAAGCTGAATGCAACACTCGAGTCGATGGGCTCGTTCTTCTTGTAGTAGATGTAGTAAATGTAACGATAGACCACCCCAAACAGCATCGAAAATACCATGATCAACAGGAACTCAAAGGGTGAACCCACCTGACCTGCGAGTTCAGAATTCGCCAAAAGATCGAGAATGTCCTGCATCGAAAACTCCTGCATTCAGAATCAAGAACTATACAATCGGTCCACACAGAGACTGTTCCCAACCTCGATGCTTAATCCGGGCTTGCCATAGGGTTGAATTCGACGCGTACATCACGAAATTGTACGTCGTTCTGCGTGATATCGAAATCCGGGCGCACATAGTACGGCTTCTTGGAATACACCCCGATACCCGTTTTCGACCCGGTTATCGTCGTGCCGGTGACGGTGAGCTTCGATGCATCCTTGATTGCAATCCCGAAATTCCCGTTCGAGATGTCGGAGTCGTACACGTACACGACAGAGTTCTCACCGACCGAAATCCCCTTGTCCGAACTGTTGCGCAGATGCATACCGTGCAGGCGAGCGTGCGACCCGGAAAAGTCGAGTGAGTCGCCACCATTGGTCCCGAGCGTCCCTGCACTTTCGACCGTGAAGTTCCAAAACACGACCGACGAAAAATCAGAGTCGACTGCGTCACTCGAGGTTCCGGTGATCGACGAATCCTCGAGAATCATGTCGGTGTGCACCAAATGCAGTGCGTCTTCGGACATATTCTGTGTGATGTGTAAATTGTTCACATGCACGCTGGTTTCATAGAAACCAACCACTGTGGTGAATTTACGCGACCCACAGTAGACAAATTCTTCGTTGTAGCCGCCATTCGAAACATACAGGTTACGGAGGGTCAAGTCACGGTTGTGGTAGAAGTGAATCCCGCTCCAACCGCTGCCACTGTCTGTGAGCTCCAGTTTCGCTGCAGGCGCGATATCCACGTTGCCCCAGATCTCGAAACAACCCTGTTTTGCGAGCTGGATCGACAACGGCGCATCCACCTTCCAGGTGTATCCCTCGGGGATGTAGATACGTTCGTTCGGGATTGCTTGGTTTGTCTTCCACGTCAACGTCGTACCCGTGACATCGAAAAAGGTCTCCAGCGGAGCAGGTGCGACCAACGAGGCAGCGCCGGTGACACTCTTAGGATTTTCCGGGTGGCTCGTCAGCGGCACAACGGCAATTGCGTAGGAGCCGTAGTAATACCCGCTTCCTGCGTATTTGGGCAGGAGGTGTTGATACCGGTCTTTCTTCGGAATCGCAAAATGAACGACCCGGACCTTCTCGTCTGAGACGATATTCTGCAGCAACAAATCCATCTGCGTGAGGGTGCGACTGGCCGTGCCCGCCTCGTGATAGGCCGTCGCCTCTATGCGGTCACCGGTTTCGTCGTCGACCAGCCACATCGTCGCAGCGCAGCCATTCGCACAATTTCGTTCAACAAAGAACACATCGGTGAATGCTCCACGATCGTTTTGATAGAGGAACGTGGCCCGCGGCCCCGCGAGAGGTGCTTCGGTGACCATCTTGCCCAGGTTGTCTGCGGGGTCGACCACCAACAGTTTTTCGACGATGCTGTTGCGCCATGCGAGCCGGTGCATGTCGCGACAGTCGGGCACGGTCACGCCTGCACTCGCGGCAATGATGAGCTGTCGAATATACGAATCGTCACACGTTGACGGCACAGCGGCGAGATTTTCCATAGTGGTATACGGCAGCATCGCACTCAGTTTGGCGACGTTCGGTGCCATCAACTTGCTCGAACTGTGGGGCTCTTGATTGAGTACGGTGATGGCTCGCAGGTAATTCGCCCGGCGACTTTCATAACGATTCGTATGCGTTTCGCTGTACAGTCGATCCATTGCCATCACGAACTCAGCGTCACGTTCCGGTGCATTCGAATAGTTCATCACCGGTGGCGTCACTGTCCAATAGAAATAAAACCCCTGTTTGTCAGCGGTCTTTTCGTTCCGTGAGACGAAGTATGAACTGTACGTCGGCGTATACGGACGCCACGTCGGTGTCAAAACCGAAAACAGCCGCAATGCCATCACAGACGGGTGAAACGCAAAGCGTTTGTTCACTTCGTAGCGCTTCGGCGACAACGCGTACACACCGACATTGAAATCTCGATAAATCGGGTTCACACAATTGCGGCGAAAATCAAACAAATAGCGTGTGTCGGAACCGAGTCCGTGCATACCGTTGTAGAACACACCGACAGCCAATGTGTTGCCCATGGCGAACGGACAAAATCGTGATGTCAATACTGATGTCCCGATGTCGACTTCTTGGCTGGTTTTAAATATCTTGTCGTCGTAGTAGCTGCGCGGTTCAAACCACGAATGCCCGGCGTTGGCAATCAGCGGATCGGTGTCGTACCCGAGCACCGGTCCCTCGACCGTTTGCCCTGCCTCGAAGTAGCTCGTGTCGAAATCTTCGTAGAGCTGCATGTACCCGAACACCTCGCCATTCACGACAATCCTGACGAGATCCTCGCGATTAATGGGGAGCCCCATATCGCCGACAAAACGTTCCATGAACATGTCAAACCCTGAGGATTTTGACTGCACAACGTAGAGTTTGAATTTCTTCAAACCATACGGCAGCTCCCCGGCCTTGATTGCCACATCTGCAGACGGCAGACCACCGACACTCGCGTGTGCAGCATTTCGGCCGGACAGTTTGAGTTCGGCGAATGCCCAGTTGCCATTCTCGCTGCGTACTTTTGCCTGTATCGACTCTTTCGGGCCTGGCAGATAGCGCGTCGCCCAATCCCCCGCTGGCAGACTCGCCCAGTTGATTTCTTGTGCCCTGCGCAGCTCGTTCAGACGTGCAATCTGCCCAGGCAATACATCAAAATAAAGTGTTTTCGTCTGCGCTTTGACGTACGTCTCGAAGTTCAGTGTGTCGATTTGGGTCGCGTCCGGCGTGAACGTCACGTCAATGGCGCTGACATCTTCGCGCCGAAACATCTGCCGGAGGCGATAGAGACCAGGCTCGAGCGTCATCGTCAGCGTGTATGGGCTCTGCAGTGGTGCGAAATCGACGCTGTCGGGACCGAGTCCTGCGCTGTCAATCAAGTGTGCAACTTCGTCATAGACAAAAATCCGCGGGCGGACTGCCGTGGCGATGTCGTCGATCGTAAACCGCACATCGATGGTGGTTGGTCGCGACAAAAATACGGTCATTGTCTCGGCGGCATCACCGGCAGCACGCTCTGCTCTGGGAATACGTGTGTCGTAGAATCGTATGTTCTGAGATTGTGCCGACTCGATCACGTAGTCGACGGCAAATGGGGAAGTCTTGTAGACGTCTTTCGCTGTTTCGATATTTCCCGTCGAGGTGCTCCGTTTGACGCTGCCAGACAATAATGTTTGAATGTCGTAGGACACGATAACCGGACTCACGAGGTACCCAACCCCTGCGATCACCAAACAAACGAGCAGCACAGCCACCAGCTGCCCATTGCTCACACGCGTCGCTTTCAGACCCATATACACGTCAACCTTCCGAAACAATATTACCCAGCCGCACTACGTGCCGTCGCACACCATACAATTCATAATAATACACATTTAATAACTATTTAACCGAAACGGAATAGCTGCGCACTGTGCATCAACGCTGACACGCTGGGCCACCCGTTTTCACCCATGAGCAGTGCGCCGTGCGACCCACACACAGACCACCACCACACCCGCGGCCAAGAGGACCGGCACCGTGGGCACCTCGCCGTCGAGCGGCCACGCCCACAGGATGGTGAGAAACGGCTGGACGAGCTGCACCTGGCTGACCCGCGGGATTCCCCCCAGCGCCAACCCGTGGTACCAGGCAAAAAACCCGAGAAACATGCTGAACACTGCCAGGTACCCCAGCGCGCCCCAGCTGACCCAGGCGACCGGCGTGGTCGGCGCGTACCACAGGGTCGGCACGATCAATACAGGGATGCTCACGGCATTCGCCCAGCAGATCGCCCGCCAGCCACCGATTTCTTTCGATAACTCCCCACCCCACACATACCCCACGGCAGCGATCAGCACGGCCACCACCATGGCACTGTCTCCGATGCCGAAACCGCTCCCACTGCGCCAGGTAATCACGCCCACAGCGGTCACGCTGCCCACGATTGCCGCCGCCCAGAATCGCCACGGCAAGCGGTAACGCACGACCACCGCACCCAGTGCAACCGTCGCCAACGGCAACAAGCCGTTCACGATCGCTCCGTGCCCCGCTGGGACGTAGCGCATCGAAATCGACGAAAAGAGCGGAAACCCCATCGTCACCCCCAACGCTGCCACACCGACCCGCTTGTATTGTGCCCAGGTCAACCACGGGCTGCGCGTCACGACCAGTGCCACCACCGACAAGAGGGCGGCGAGCAACCCTCGCGCCATCGCCACAAACACCGGGTCGAGTTCGGTCACCGCGATGCGGGTCATCGGTAACGACACCGAGAAAATCACCACACCGACCAAACCCCAGAGCACCCCACGCCGCGCATGCTGTTCGTGCATCTCACATCGATTCTGTACCATCTGGCTTTGCGTGTATTGTAGCCGGAGTGTACCATCGGACCACACCGCCCAGGAG
>JBJOJU010000146.1:0-3514 GCA_046046485.1 Chloroflexota bacterium
AGGGGCACATCGCGGAAGCGTGCGACGAGTTCTTCGGTGGTGGTCGGGGTCGCCTGGCGTGCGTCGAAATCCAAGAAATCCATGTAATCGGGGATCCCCGAGCTGTGCGCCAGCAGCATGCGGATGGTGACGCCGCGCCAATGGTCGGGGCACAGCTCGACATACGCGCAAATGCCGTCGTCGATGGAAAGCTTCCCCTGCTCGTGCAAGCGCAAGACCACCGCAGCGGTGAACTGCTTGGTCAGCGATGCAAGTCGAAAACGGGTCGTGGCGGTGTTGCGCGCCGTACGGGATGCCATGCCGTAGCCGTGACGCAGCAGGATCTCGCCGCGGCGCGCCACCAGGATACTCCCGCTGTACAACCCCGCTTCTTCGAGGGTGCGCATGTGCTGGCCCAAGGTCGTGTCGGCTCCCACCGAACCGACCTCGAGCGGGTCGAGATTGACCGGCAGCGGTTCGACTGTCGCTGTGGCAGGCTGGGTCGGGGCGGGCTGTGCCGTCGCTTCGGGGGTGACGCTGGGCAGATCCTCGGCGGCTGTCACGGTGGGCTCGGCGGCGTCTTCCGGCGCCGTGATGACCTCGGGCGACGGCTCTGCCGTGGGCACAACGACCAACCCACCCACCACGGTGACCGTCGGAAGGGTGGGTAGGGTCGGTTGGGCATTGGTCGCGGCAGTGCCGCAGGCGCTCAAGAGGAAGAGCGCACCGAACAGGTATCTCAACAAGCGCATGCGTGTGTGGTACTCGTCGCCCGCACCAGCGAGCGATAGACATCGAGGATATCGCAGCCGATGGTGCTCCAGCCGTAGCGTTCGGCACGTACCCGGGCTGCTCGCCCCATCTGGTAGGCGACGTGCGGATCGGTCAGGATGTGCTGCAGGTGGGCTGCGAGCTGGACATGGTCGTCGGGCGGGGTCAACATCCCATCGACGCCGTGCGTGATGATCGTCGCCGGACCGCCGGCATTCGTCGCCACGACGGGTCGGCCGCTGGCCAGTGCCTCGAGGGCAGCCATGCCGAACGACTCGTAGTGCGACGGCATGGTCACCACGTCGGCGGCGGCGTGGAAGAGCGAGAGTTGGCTCTGTGGCCGTGCACCGACGAAATGCACCGCGTCGGCGATTCCCAGATCGCGGCGGATCGCGTCCAGCCGGCGCTGTTCGGTGTTCCACTGATTTGCCTGCTCTTCGCTGCCGCCACCGACGACTACTGCCTGCAGGTCGGCGAGGCTGGGCACGCTGGTGCGCAGCAGGGCGACGGCGCGGATGAGCGCGTCGATGCCTTTGAGCGGCTCGATGCGCCCGACGAGGAGGACCAACGGGGTGGGCTGGGCCGGCAGCCCCAATTGTGCACGGGCGTCGGCCATGTCGCTCGGGTGGAAGCGCGCCACGTCGACGCCGCAGGGAATAATGCGGATGCGCGTCGGGTCGGCGTCGTAGTGCCAGACCATCTGCCGCAGATCGATTGTCGTCGCCGCGACGACAGCATCTGCCTCGCGTAAAATCGTCCCTTCGTGGGCGATGCGCTGCCCGGTTTCACGCTCTTCGTCGCTGCGGGCGACGACGTTTTTCATTGCACCAAGCGTGTGGAACATGTGCACGACGGGGATGCCCATGCGCTCGCGCAGGGCCAGACCAATCATGCCCGACACGAAGTAATGGCTGTGGATGATATCGTACTGGGCGTCGACGCTCTCGGCGTGTGCCAAAATGCCGTCGATGAACTGGTCGGTGTAGTCGAGGATGCGGTTTTTGTCATAGGGCACTTCCGGGCCCGCAGGCAGCGTCACCAGCGTCACGTTGCGCGACATCGGGGTGATGCGCGGGCTGTCGGCCGCTTGGCTGCGCGTGTAGACGTCGACGATGATGCCCCGGCGGCCGAGCTCACGACTGAGCTCGCGCACATAGACGTTCATCCCGCCGGCTTCTTTGCCGCCGAGGCCTGCGAGCGGGCTCGAATGCACACACAACATAGCGACGCGCATGGGAAACTCCTACTGACCCGTGATTCTGTTATTCCATACGCAGCGGAGACGCGCACGGATGGAAAAGAACCCCTCTACCCTACCACCGTCGCCTGAAAATCACATGAGAACTACCAGCGCCGCATCCCCGGAATCGTGGTCCTGATGCGGTATACCGAGGTGCGTGCGGTGATGTAGAGGGTCTGCTTGTCGGCGTCGCCCCAGGCGAGGTTGGCCGGCAGTTCGGGGGTGGCGATAATGCCCAGGCAGGTGCCGTCTGGCTCGAATACCCAGACACCGGTCGCACCGGCCACGTAGAGATGGCCAGCTTGGTCGACCTTCATGCCGTCGGGCGAGCCGGGTTGCGGGTGATCCATGTCACACAGGATTCGGCCGTTGCGGAGGGTGCCGTCGACTGCCACGTCGAACGCCCGCACGTGCCGGCGGCGCGAATCATCGATGTAGAGCGTTTGTTCGTCAGGAGAAAACGCAAGCCCATTGGGGCGGATGAAGTCTTCGGCGATACGGCGGATCTGCCCGTCGGGGTGGACACAGTAGACGCCGTTGCAGGGTTGTTCCTGGGCGGCTTCGTCGATTCCGTAGGGCGGGTCGGTGAAAAAAACGACCCCGTCCGACCGCACGACCACGTCGTTGGGGCTGTTGAGGCGTTTGCCGTCGTAGCGGTCGGCCAGGGTCTGTGGCTGCCCGGCCGCGTCAGAAACGCTGACGCGGCGATTGCCGTGTTCGCAGGCGATGAGTGCACCGTCGCGGGCGCGGGTCAATCCGTTCGACTGCCCACTGGGGCTGCGCCAGCGGCGCACACTGCCGTCGGGGCGCCAGGCATAGATGATGCCCGCGGGGATATCCGAGAAGCGGAGCTCGTCGTCGCACCACACCGGGCCTTCGGTGAACTGGAAGCCGGTCGCGATTCGTTCGGGATGCCCACCGACAAAGAGGCTGCGGAGTTTCATCTAGTCCTCGATCCAATTGAGGGTCTTGGCGACGGCTTTCTGCCAGCGGGCGTAGCCGGCTGCTCGCTCGGCGGCACCGAGCTGCGGGCTCCAGTGGGTGTCTTCACGCCAGGTGGCGGCGACGGATGCCAGGTCTTTCCAGTAGCCCACGGCGATGCCGGCGGCGTAGACCGCCCCGAGTACCGTCGTCTCGGTGATGACCGGGCGGATGACGGGGACATTGACGACGTCGCTCTGGAACTGCATCAACAAACGGTTGGCCGTCATACCGCCGTCGACTTTGAGCTGGGTGATGGCGACGCCGCTGTCGTGTTCCATGGCGTCGAGCACCTCACGGGTCTGCCACGCGACCGCCTCGAGTGCCGCCCGCGCGATGTGGGCTTTGGTGACGAAGCGGGTCAGACCGACAATCACCCCGCGGGCGTCGCTGCGCCAGTGCGGCGCAAACAACCCCGAAAACGCCGGAACTACCACTACGCCGCCGCTGTCGGGGACACTGGCTGCGAGTGCTTCGACGTCGTTGCTGTGCGCGATGATGCCCAGATTGTCGCGCAGCCACTGAATCAACGCGCCGGCGATG
>JBJOJU010000171.1:0-2605 GCA_046046485.1 Chloroflexota bacterium
AAAAGGTACCCTGCAGCCCCAGTGCCAGCGACCAGGCGCCGATCGCCGTCAGCGCGAAGATCGTCGGCACCGCCAGGTTATACGCCGTCGCCGGCTCGATGCCGGTCAGGTGCACCAAGACTCCCACCATCACGAAGCCGAAGTAGTAGTAGTTGAGCATGCCGCCGGCGAACCAGGGGTCGATGGGCGGGAAGGCCGGGCTGCGCACCACGGCCGTCAAAAATGCCAGGTCCATCGGCTTTTCGCCGCCACGGGCGGGGTGCCAGAGGTCAGGGTTTTTCGCCCGGACGAGTACAAATGCCGCATAGGCGAGCAGAAACAGCCCTTCGGTGGTCAGAATGAGCCAGCGCGATTGCTGCCACCAGTCACGCCAGGTGTGGCGTTTGGACCAGACGACCAGCGCGGCCGCCGCCACCCACCCACCGGTGACGATGCCAACCCCGCTGCGCGTGAAGCTCAAGACTTGCACGCTCGCGGCCAGCCAAATGATCCAGGCGACCACCAGCAAGCCGAGGATTTTGCTCAGGCCATAGCCGCGGTCGGGCAACCAGGTAAACGCACCCTGCAGCAAGACAAAGGCCGCCAGGCTGATGAGCTCGAGGGCGATGATCCACCACAACCAGGGCAAGGTGTCGGTGGTAGTGCGCGAAAAGAGCTCTGTCCAACCCGCGCTGGAGCGGTAAGTGGGCCATTGGGCATCGGTGAAGTGCAGCGCGGTCATCACGGCACTGGCCTTGATGGTGGGTAGCTTGTAGACTTCCTCGAACACCACACCCTTCATGATGATGGCTTCGGCACGCGCCCGGTCGTAGGTGGCGGCTTTTTTGTAGATGAGCACGCGCGGGTGGTCATAGACGCTGAACGCCTCTTCGGCCCAGACCGACGTCGGAATCTCGAAGCCGAACAAGTGCGGCGCCGTGCGGAATTCGGCCGCCAACGTGAACCCCAGCGAGCCGTCGTTGAGTGCTTTGTAGTAGTTGATGAGTGCCGGGTAGCGCATCACCAAGCGCCCCGCCGAGTCGTAGACCCGGTTCGAGGTCATGATGATGTACTCGGCTTGGTCGATCTGCGCCAGCAAGCCCGGGTTTTCGGCGCTGCCGTCGCCGTACCACTTCGATTTTTCGTCTTCGGCATAGACCGCGAAGGGGAGACCTTTGTATTCGTCTGCCGAACGCCCGTCGAGGCCCAAAGGCAGCCCGTCGTCCCACTGCTCGGCCGAGATCGCCGTGCCCGGTGGCAGATTGCTGTAGATCCAGCGCGACGCCGCCACCCGGCTGTGGTCTTCGGTGTACATGCGCGAGAAGGCGTACCCCCACGACACCGCACCACTGACCACCACCAACGCCGGCACGACCGCCAGGAAGGCAATCGAGCGCCCGATGGTCAACGCCCGCGCCCGGTGCAGCTCGGGGTCACCCGGCTGCCACATCCAACGCATCACGCGGTCGAACAACGCCTGCCGCTTGGCGGCGATGGTCACCACCGCCCAGGCGGCAAAGACCGTCAGCACGCCGTAGATGGGCAGGTAGTAGCGCATCGTCATCAAGAACTGCCCGCCCTGCCAGCCGAAAAAGAAGGCAACCCATGCCCACGGCACCAGGTGGACGATCTTGCGGCGGCGCAGCAGCTCCCACCCAGCCCACAAGAAACCAGCCCAGGCTGCGACGCCCAACGGCACACCCATACCGGCCAACACCATGTTGCTCAGGGCAAACAGGTAGCGCGGCCGGGCTGCCCACTGCTGGGTCGGCGGCCAGTCGACTTCGCCCGAGGCGAAGCGGCGGATGTCGTCCATGCTCTTGAGAAAGCGATCGTCGGGGCGGATGTCGAAATACCCCAGCCCCTGGAAGAGCGTATCGATGCCCACGGCTTTTTCGCCCAACACCTCGGTCAAAATCATCTTTTCGGGCGTGGTGGGCAAAGTGCCCGCAAACATGTCGGGTCCGAGCGTGCGGGCGACGAACAGCGTCAATACACCCGTCAACACCAGCAAGCCGAAGTCGCGCGCCATGCCACGCGTGCTGCCCCGCTGCCAGGCGGTATAGATACGACTCGCGGCCGCCACGATGGTCACGACCGCCACCGTCGCCAGTGTGATCCGGCAGGCAATCGACGCACCGATGGCGAACGCAGCACCGCCGTAGTCACTCAACGAGCCCCGTTGGGCCACGCGGATCGAGTAATAGACCGTCAGCAAGATGAAAAAGGCACTGGTCGCATCGACGGTGAAAAAGTGCGCCTGTTGGATCGAAAACGCCGTCCCCGCGGCCATCAACGCAGCCAGGAGACCCGTCCCCGGGCCGTACAAGCGTCGACCAATCAAGAAGACGACGATGATCGAAAAGAGATCAAACAACGCCGAGACGACTCGACCGACCTTGTGGATATCGGTGGTGTAGTCACGCCCGTCGGGGTTGATGATCGACCGCAGCTGCTCGGGGAAGGCTTTCGAGATGCCCCGTTCGGCATTGGGGCGCTTCTCGCCCTCGCCTGGCAGCACCGTGGGCAGCCGGTCGGGAGGGGTAATCACGACCGCTGCGAGGCGAGTGATTTCGTGGGGCAGCAACCCATAGACAAAGAATTTGTAGTTCCCGTTGCGCGGGTT
>JBJOJU010000025.1:0-7327 GCA_046046485.1 Chloroflexota bacterium
AGTTTACCCTCGCACTGGAACAGCGCAGCGCACTCACCACCCACCTGAAGAGCCTGGGCTATACCTATGTGACCCTCGATCTCGCAGGCTTCCGTTCGGGCAGTATGAACGAAACCAAAGCACCGAAGGCACAGGAAATACTGCTGATCTGAGCTCCTTGATCTACCGGTGCCGCTGAGCGGCACCGGTTTATTGTGTCCCGCACTCGTGTCCATTCTTGTAGACAACGAAAAGGTGACCTCGCAGCTCGGTGCCGCAGCAGTGGCACCGTTTTCGTCGCCTGCTGAGTGCGAATCGGTCCTGCCCATCGTGGGGCGATTTCGCCCACCGATGGGCCATTAGTTGCACAGAGAGAAGAGCGCATCCGCGGCACCGTTTTCATCGGCTGTAGTCTACGAATCAAGCAGTTTTGTCTGCGCTGTACAGTTTTTCTCTACAAAAATGCGGGGCTGCAGACGCAGCACCCGCGGTTGCCAGCTCGGTGCCGCGCCAGCGGAACCGTTTTCTCTGTATGCCGAACTCACTGTGTGAGGTCGATCGAATAGAAACTCGTGCCCTGCAGAGTACCGTCTGGGCTATAGGCGTAGCCAGGTACTTCGCCGTACTTGTGCCAACCACAGCGACGGTAGAGCTGTTCGCCGGCGTCGTTACTGCGCGTATCGAGCAACAGCAGGGTGCGGCCGCGCGCTTGTGCGTGGGCATGGACCGCCTGCATCAGCTGCAACCCGATACCGCGACGCCGGACGGACGAGTGCACCAACACCTTTTGGACCTCAGCGCGGTGCCGACCATTGGCCTTGGCAGCTGGGGCGATCTGCGCCGTCCCGACGAGCGCACCCGTCGCGTCGTGGGCAGTCACCAGCCAGAGCGTGTCGGCAGCGACGGCCGCTGCGACACCTGCCCAATATGCAGCGATGGCAGGTCCGTCGATGGGCAACGTGTAGCCGACGCTCGCGCCCGACTCGACGGCGTCGGTGAGCAGTGCCGCCAACGCTGGCACGTGCGGGGCGATACTGGACCCATCGTGCCAGTGGGTCGAGATCACGGCTGCCCCGCGTGACGATAATGAGCTTCGCTACACGCCCGTAGCCGCTGCGCGGCTTGCTCGGGCGTTATGTCGCGTTGCGGCTCGGCCAAGAGCTCGTAGCCGACCATGAACTTACGCACGGTCGCCGAGCGCAGCAGCGGCGGCACGATGTGGATGTGCCAGTGCCAATGGTCGGTGGCAGAACTTTTGGTGGGCGCTTGGTGGATCCCCAGCGAATACGGGAACAGCGTCTGGAAAAGGTTGTCGTAGCGGGTCACGGTGCGCTTGAGGATGTCGGCGAGGTCTTCGGCTTCGGCACTGGTCATCTGGTCGATGCTGGCCATTGCTCGGCGGGGCAAGACGATCGTCTCGAAGGGCCAGATCGCCCAGTAGGGCACGAGTGTGACAAACGAGGCGTTTTCGCAGACGATTCGCGCCTGGGCGGCGAGCTCTTGGGCCACGTAGGCAGAGAGCAGCGTTGTGCCGTTGGTCGCGTGGTAGTCCCGCTGGGTGGAGTCTTCTTTGGCGATGAGGGTGGGAATATGCTCAGTCGCCCAGATTTGCCCGTGCGGGTGCGGATTCGACGAGCCCATCATTGCACCACGGTTTTCGAAAATCTGGACATAGCCGATATCGGGGTGATTGGAGAGGTCGCGGTATTGTGCCTGCCAGGTCGCGACGACGCGCGCGATGGCCGGCTGCGTCATTTCGCCCAGGGTCAGGTCGTGCTGCGGGCTGAAACAGATGACCCGGCAGACACCTTTTTCGCTGACGCTGCGGAAGAATCCGTCGTCTTGCCCACCGGCGGGCGCATCGCTCTGCAATGCAGCAAAATCGTTGTCGAAGACGTAGGTATCGGGATAATCGGGGTTGTGCTCGCCCCCCATGCGGGCGTTGCGCGGGCACAGGTAGCACGTCGGGTCGTACGGGTTGCTGGGCGGGTTGAACGGCGCTTCTACCTGCCCTTGCCACGGACGTTTGGTCCGGTGGGGCGACACCAGCACCCACTCGTCGAGCAACGGATTGTGCCGGCGGTGGGAGTGCTCTTCGGGGGTATACATCGGCAGCCTCGTGTAGTGCGGATTGGGTCTATTCTACCAAACAGATCCGCCCCTGGTCGGCATGACCAGGGGCGGGACGCGAGCGGGCTCAGCGCAGGGCGTAGACGATCGACACGTCGACGGTGACGTCTTGGCTGCCGGCCTGGATCGGGGCGGCTGCCATTGCGTCCATGGCGACTTTGGCGACCGGGTAGACGGTCGCCGGCTGTGACGACTCGGTGACCGAGATGACCTCGCCCAACTCGACGCCGGCAGCTGCTGCCATTGCTTCAGCCTTGGCTTTGGCGGCGGCATAGGCCTTGGTGCGGGCGTCGGCGACCAGGCTGCTGGTGTCGGCGATGCTGAAGCTCAGCCCCGAGATGTTGTTGGCGCCGGCCTGGACGACCTGGTCGAGCAACGAACCGGTTGTCTTGATGTCGCGGATGGTCACCGTCACCGTGTTAGTGACCTGGTAGCCCGTGATCCGCGTGCCGGTGGTGTCGTAGGTCGGGTAGACGTTGAAGTTACTCGTCTGGATGTCTTTCTCGGCGACACCCAACTTGACCACCGCAGCGATGACGGCGGCGGTGTCCGTCGAATTCTGGGTCAACGCGGCACCCGCACTGCTCGCCTGCGTCGTCACTCCCAGCTGGACGGTGGCGGTGTCGGGAGCAGCCGAAACGGCGGCCGATGCAGTGACATCCAGATGCCGCTGCCCAGTGCCTGCGAAACCCCCACCCATCCCGTTGGGAGCAAACATGCGCATCACGCCGTCGGCCGGGGCATCGGCGCTGATCACGGCGGTACCACCAGCGGCAGGCACCATCATGCCCACCCCGCGCGACATCACGAACATGGGCAGGAACGCGCCGACGACGGCTGCCACGAAGGTCAAGACGACCAACAACACAATACTCAACTTCGACATACACGCCTCGCAATCGGAGAAAATCTGCCTGTACGGATACAGTACAGAGAAAAGACGCTGCCGCAGCGCGGATAGTTCGCGCTGCAGCAGCACACTCATCAAATACTAAATTCCGTACAGCTCGCCGTACTTGGCACGCAGATAGCGGAAGTAGGGTTCGACCGACAAATCACTGCCGGTGACGCGACGCAACGTCGTCGGGGCATCATAGCGGCGACCGGTGGCATATAGGTTGGTCTGCAGCCAGCGCAGCAGCGGTGCATAGTCACCGTTTTTGATCGCGGGGGCGATACTGCCGTCGCGGGACTGGGCGGCTTCGAAGATCTGTGCCGACATCACGTTGCCGATGGTATAGCCCTGGAACGACCCACCGACCACACCGGCATACCAGTGCACATCCTGCAAAACGCCGTCTTTGTCGTCCTTGGGGGTGATCCCCAGGTCATTGGTGTATTTGTCGTGCCAGGCTTCAGCGAGGTCGCGCACCTGCAGGCTGCCGTCGAGCAGCCCCAATTCGAGTTCGAAACGGATGATGACGTGCAGGTTGTAGGTGACCTCGTCGGCGTCGGTGCGGATCAGCGAGCGCTGGACCTTGTTGATTGCCCGGTAGAACGTCTCGAGGGAGACTTTGCCCAGCTGGCTGGGGAACATCTTCTGCAGCCCGGGGTAATTGTGCTCCCAGAAGGTGCGCGAACGGCCGATTTGGTTTTCCCAGAGCCGTGACTGGCTCTCGTGGACCCCGCTCGACGTCCCCGATGCCAGCGGCGTGCCTTCGAGCTCGTAGGCGACGCCCTGCTCGTACATCGCGTGCCCACACTCGTGGATGACGCTGAAAATACAATCGCCCAGATCGTTCTCGCGTGCACGGGTGGTGATGCGGATATCACCGTGATGTAGTCGAATCTCGAACGGATGCGGTGCGGTGTCGAGGCGTCCGCGGTTGAAGTCATAGCCCACCTGCGTGGCCAATGTCTTGCCGTAGGCGAGCTGCTGGTCGATCGGGTAAGGGCCGAACAAGCAGCTGTCGTCGATGGGCGCCTGCTTACTGATGGCATCGACCATCGGGACCAACCCCTCACGCAGGGCTTTGAAGAGCGGCCGGAGGGTGGCCACATCCATCCCACTGTCGTGCAGGTCAATCAGCGGATCCATGATGTGCTTACCCTGTGGGAAGAATCCGGCGTACTGCCGGCTGAGTTCCACGGTTTTCTCGAGGAATGGCACAACTTTGTTGTAGTCGTTGGCCGGTCGGGCTTCGGCCCAGGCCATGTAGCTGTTGTTGATGTGCTCGGTCATCGTGCCCACGAACGCGGTGGGGATACGGGTGGCGTTGGCGTAGTCTTTGGCGGTCACGCGCACCAAGGCGGCGTCGATGCTGTCGGGGTCCCACTGTTCGGCTTGTTTCTGCAGCGTCTCGAGCAGATGCCCGATGGCCGGATCGGTCAGCTTTTCGTGAGTGAGCTTCGACATGAGTGCCATCTGGCGGCCACGACCGGCGCCACCGCCCACGGGCATCAGGCTCGACTGGTCCCAGCCCAACAGCGCCCCGATGGCGTTCCAATCCGAGAGTTCGGCGAGTTTTTCTTTGAGCTGGATGAGTTCGTTCGACATGGTGGTGTTCTTTCTCTATTCCTGTGCGAGGAAGGCGAATTGCGCCGGGGTCAAGGGCACGACCGACAGCCGGCCCAGTTTGACCAGGTACGAATCGGCAAACAGGCGATTGGCTTTGATCGCTGCCAGCCCGTGCCCAGCAGGCAATGCGCGCGTCGCCGTCACATCGACGACTGCCAGCTTACCGGTGGTGTCGGTGGGGTCGATGTACGGCGCGGTGACCACGGTGGCGACACCGGCGCAGCGGCGTTCGTCGCCCGTGTGATAGATGATGCAGGTGTCGCCGATTGCCATCGTGCGGATGAAGATGAGTGCTTGGTTGTTGGCCACCCCATCCCAGATGGTCGTCCCATCACGTTGAAGGTCGGCGTACGCATAGACATCGGGTTCCGACTTAAGAAGCCAGTGTGCCATCGCTGCTCCGTTCGTTGAAAAGACCGCGCATCTGCCCATAGGCCATCACGGCTGCGGCGCAGACCGCCATCACGACACAGACAAAAAAGGTGCTCTGCGGGCCACCGGTGGCGTCGTAGAGGAGACCGCTGAGCGGGACCCCGATGAGCGGGGCCAAACCCCAGCCGGCAGCTGTGACTGCCGCTTGTGCACTCGCGACCATGCCGGCTGGTGCGCGACGGGCCGAAAGCGACACCAGCATGACAAACGACAGTGCAAACCCGCTGCCGCGTACCATGGCGCCCAGCAACAAGACGTAGGGCGACCAGGCGATTGCATAGATGACGTGGGCTGTCGCCAGCAGGGTGCAGCCCAGCATCAGCGTGCGCTCAGCGCCGAAGCGGCCCGAGAGACGGGGTGCGTTGCGCATCCAGGGGATTTCCGACATGCCGGTCACCCCCAATAGCAGCCCGATCAGCAACCCCGACCCACCCAGCGAATGCATCACGATGCCCTCGAAGGTACCGCTCATCGCCAACGAGCCCGCCATCAGAAACGACGTCAGCATCAGGGTACGCAGGGCAGGGTCGGCGAGCATGGGGCGCCAGGCTGCTTGGGTCCGTTCGACGGCCGCGTCTTCGTCGAGCAACAACCCAAGCCCTGCCACACAGGCGAAACCGACGCACGCCACGGTGAACATCGGTGTATACCCGGCTGTCTGCCAGAGATAGCCGCACAGGGTGGCGACCGTCGCAAATCCGAACGAACCAAACAGACGCATCGAGCCAAAGTTGACACCGTTTTTCACCGCCATGCGGGCGACTAACCCGTCGCCGATGCCGGCGATCGGGCTGCGCACGACCGACATCAGCAACATCAGGGGCAACAAGTGCCAGTACGAATCACCGCCGCCCAGCAGGTACATCGCCACGCCCAGCGACACGATGCAGATGGCCAAGATACGGCGGCGGCGGCGGGTACGGTCGGCATAATTGGCGATGATAGGCGCAATCGTGAGCATCATCAACGGCAGCATCGTCGCAAAGCTGGCGATCTGCGAACCGGTCAGCCCGATCTGCTGGAAATGGACATACAGAAACGGGATGTACGACCCGACCACACCCCAATACCCGAAATAGAAGAGGGCACCGCGGACGGTGGGGTTCCGGAGCGCCCGGGGGAGTGTGACTGACACAGTGCTGCCTCGTCGATTGATTCCTGCCCACATTATACGACGCAGCACCGCGCCTGGTAGGATGGGACTACACACGAGATGCGAGGTACCGATGCACATCCGATTCCACACCGGCGGCCCAGCCGTCCACCCGACCCGCACCCAGGCTGGTCAAATCGCCCAATGGCTCGGCCCTGCCTACACCTGCAGCATCGTCGACGACGCCGCTGCGTTCGCCGACCTCGAGACGGTCGATGCCCTGGTGCTGATGGGCTTGTTTTGGCCAGGGATGGACGCCGATTGGGCCGGCAACCTGGTCTACGACCCACTCCCGCCCGCAGCCCTGGCGCAGTTTCTGGCATATCGATCCGCGCGCAGACCGCTGCTGATTCACCACGGCGCAATCGGGTGCTACAGTGATCTACCTGCGTTCACCGCAGCTTTGGGTGTCTCGTGGGGCGTCCGACGTGCGACGCATTCGCCGGTCCTGCCCCATGCACTCCGCGTCGACCCGACCCCACATCCACTCACCACAGGTATCGGTGATTTCACCGTCACAGACGAGCTCTACCATTCGCTGGTCTATGACCCGGCGGTCCCCCGTACCGACGTACTCTGGGGTGATTGGGAGGGCTGCGCATATCCACTCGTGTCGGCGTTCGGCGCGACCCCGACCCGCGGCAGAACGGTGTTCAACGCGCTGGGGCATGGCCACGAGGCGTTCCAGGCACCTGCCATGCAGCGCCTCTGGGTCAACAGCATCAGATGGGCACTGCAGTCGGACGGAGTATAATCGGGGCAGTGCGACAGAAAAAACGAGGTGCGTGATGACCGACAATCAAAAACTCTCACAAGAAATGTTGGCCGCCGTTGCGAAACGCAATCTCGAACACCGCGCCCATCGCGCCGGCTGGCTGCGTGCGGCGGTCTTGGGCGCCAACGACGGCTTGGTCTCGACGGCGAGCCTCTTGATCGGTATCGTCGCCGCCGCCCAAGACGAACTGGTCATCACCGCCGGTATCGCCGGGATCACCGCCGGCGCGATGTCGATGGCGGTGGGCGAATACGTCTCGGTCAGCTCACAGACCGACATCGAAGAAGCCGACAAAGCACTCGAAGTCGAACATCAGCGCATCGACCCGGTGGGTGAAGAG
>JBJOJU010000209.1:0-2962 GCA_046046485.1 Chloroflexota bacterium
TCGATCCGCCAGACCCGGGTCGCCGAAGGCGAAGCCGGCGGTATCACTCAGCACGTGGGTGCCTACCAGGTTGATGTCCACGGCCGCAAGATCACGTTCTTGGACACCCCTGGTCACGAAGCGTTCACCGCGATGCGTGCCCGTGGTGCGCAGGTCACCGACATCGTGGTGTTGGTGGTGGCAGCCGACGACGGCGTGATGCCCCAGACGGTCGAAGCCATCTCGCACGTCCGTGCTGCCGGTGTGCCGATGATCGTCGCCATCAACAAGATGGACTCGCCCAATGCCAACCCCGACAACGTGCGGCAGCAATTGGCAGTCAACAATGTCATCGTCGAGTCGTACGGCGGCGATGTACCCTGTGTCGAAGTCTCGGCACGGATGCGCACCAACATCGACGGCTTGCTCGAGATGATTCTGTTGGTCGCTGACCTACAAGACTACAAGGCAAATCCGCAGGCGAAAGCCATCGGTACCGTGGTCGAAGCCGAGATGGACCGACAGCGAGGCCCGGTTGCGACCGTCCTCATCCAGAACGGCACCCTGCGCCTCGACGACAATGTGTTGGTGGGCAACGGCACCGGGACAATCCGGGCGATGTTCAACGAACACAACAAGCGTATCCGCTTCGCAGAGCCTTCGACGCCGATTATCATCCTCGGTCTGAACGAAGTCCCGGCGGCCGGTGACATCCTCCAGGTGATGAATGACCTGACGATTGCCCGCGAAGTCGCGTTGCAGCGTCAGCGCCAGATCCGCCTCGATGCGATGGCCAACTTGCGTTCGGTCAGCCTCGATGGTCTGTTTGCCAACATCCAGCAGGGCAAAATCAAGGATCTCAACCTCATCGTCAAGGTGGACGTGCAGGGTTCGATCGGCGCCATCGAGCATGCGCTGGGCCAGCTCAACACGAGCGAGGTCCAGATCAAGATTATCCACCGCGGCACGGGGACGATCACCGAATCCGACGTGAACTTGGCGATTGCATCGCGTGCGATTATCATCGGCTTTAACGCGCGCCCCGACCCGGCGGCACGCAAAGCCGCTGAATTGAACGGGATCGATATCCGCTTCTACAACATCATCTACAACCTCGTCGAAGAGATGAAGAAGGCGATGATTGGTATGTTGGAGCCGGAGTTCCGCGAGGTCATCGAAGGGTATGCAGAGGTCCGCAACACCTTCCGCTTGCCCAGCCGCGAAATCGTCGCCGGTCTATATGTGACCGACGGCAAGATTACCCGACAGTTGTCGGTGCGCGTATTGCGCAGCGGTGTCGTGGTGCACGATGGTCGTCTGAGCAGCTTGCGCCGCTTCAAAGAAGACGTGCGTGAAGTGACATCGGGCTACGAGTGTGGTGTGGTCGTCGACGGCTTCAACGATGTCCAAGACGGCGACAACATGGAGTTCTACCGCAAGGAGCGGGTGGAGCGCACGGTATAAGCATGAGCAAACGCACCCTGCAAGTGGCTGGCGAGATCCAACAGATTGTCAGCCACCTGCTCCAATTCGAAATCAAAGACCCCCGCGTCGCATTCTGTACGGTCGTGAGTGTCGAAATGTCACCCGACCTGCAGATGGCACACGTCCGCGTGTCGGTCATGGGCGACGCGGCGACCCGCAAAGAGACGATGGCTGCACTCGATCGTGCGCGCGGGTTTGTGCGCCGGGAGTTGGCGCGCCAGTTGCGCCACCTGCGCACGGCACCCGATATCCGCTTCATGCTCGATGAGACGCTGGACCACAGCCTGCGCATCAACGAACTCATCCGCGAAATCAATTCGCAACAATAGGTGGTGTATGGACCGCACGAGCATGTTCACTGCCGCGTCGATTACCTGGAAGGAACGACTCGGCAACGCCAACACGATTATGTTGGTCACCCACGTCAACCCAGACGGCGATGCAATCGGCTCGCTCATCGGCTTGATGATGGCGCTCCCCCAGTTGACCGAGGCACGGATTATCCCCGTGCTGCAGCAGCCCATCCCAGCCTACCTCAATTGGGTGAGTGGCACCGAGCAGAGCATCGCTCTCACTGCAGACATGCACTGGCCTGACCCCGATTTGATCATCGCCGTCGACTGTGCCTCCGCCGATCGCATCGGGGGTATTGCCAAACCGCACCTCGACCGGCTCGAACACGCGACCATCATCCAGATCGATCACCACGCCACCAACACCCTGTTCGGCGTGAACAATCTCATCGTGCCGGATTCGTGTGCGACGTGCGAGATCATCACCGAGTTTCTGCCCTACCTGGGGCTGACGCTGACCGCAGGGATTGCGACGCCACTGTTGTTGGGCATAATGACCGACACACAGAGCTTCCAGATCTACGACACCAGCGCCAAGACGTTGTCTCTGGGGGCGAGTCTCTTCAATGCCGGTGCCGACCATGCGCAGATCGTCGCCAAGGTGTTCCGTTCGACGCGTCTCGAAGCGTTGACGCTGGCCTCACGCGTCATCAACAGCATGCACACCCACGGCGACGTGGTCTGGTGCGGGGTACCGCTCGACTGGGTCAACGAGGTCAACGCGTCTGACGACGAGAGCGACGAAGCACTACACATGTTGCAGCGCATCGAAGGCCCCGAAGTCATCATGCTGGTCAAACAGCGCACCCAAGGGGTAAAGATTAGCCTGCGCTCCCGCAACGTCAACGTCGCCACCGTTGCACGGAAATTCGGCGGTGGCGGGCATATCCACGCAGCAGGCATCAACTTCGCTGACGAAACAATCGACAGTGCGGCAGCACTCGTCTTACCGGATCTATTGGCACTATGCACGGATTCCTCTGCATCGACAAACCAGGCGGGATGACCTCGCACGACGTGGTCGCCCGTGTGCGCCGCGTCAGCGCGATACGTCGAATCGGACATGCCGGTACGCTCGACCCAGCAGCGACCGGCGTGTTGGTGTTGGCACTCGGGCCCACCACTCGGCTCATCGAATACGTCCA
>JBJOJU010000033.1:0-3404 GCA_046046485.1 Chloroflexota bacterium
CGACGAATCGAACGTCGACGGCGGGACCCACATCACCCTGCTCCCCGTAGACCCCGACGCGTCGGCACGCGGCATCGCAGCATCGATCGGCCAGACGACCGGGGTGACGCCAGCGATCGTCATTTCGGATTCGTTCGGGCGTGCCTGGCGCGAAGGGCAGGTCAATATCGCCATCGGGGTCGCCGGCATCAACCCACTCATCAGCTATGCCGGGCTCGATGACCCCTACGGCTACCGCATGCAAGCCAGTATATTGGCAATCGGCGACGAAATCGCCGCTGCCGCCGAACTCGTCATGGGAAAGACCGACCGCGTACCGGTCGCGATTGTGCGCGGTGCGGTATACGAACGCGAGCCGTCGGCGTCTGCGGCGTTGATACGCCCTGCCAACAAAGATTTGTTCCGCTGACATGCAATTCACGAGTGTTATCACCGAGCGCATGTCGGTCCGTCGGTTCACTCCCGAACCCATTCCTGATACCGTGATTGTTACCGCACTCGCCGCTGCTGCACTGGCGCCCTCGGCACACGGCCGTCAGCCGTGGCGCTTCGGCGTGATTGCACCCGGGGCGACGCGGCAACTCCTCGTCGCTGCAATGGCGGCGACCTGGCGCGATCACCTCGCCGCAGACGGCACACCCCCCGAAACGATCGATCAGCGTGTCGCTGCCTCGGCCGAGCGGATCTGCACTGCCCCTGTGTTGGTGCTAGCCTGCCTCGATACCACCGTCATCGACCAGTACCCCGACACTGCCCGCCAGCACGCCGAGTACACCATGGCGGTGCAGAGTCTCGGCTGTGCCATCCAAAATCTCTTGCTCAGTGTCGTCGACCAGGGCTTTCATGCGGGCTGGATGTGCGCGCCGCTGTTTTGTCAGGCCGCCGTCCAGGCAGCCTGTCGCCTGCCTGCAACGACCGAGCCACACGCGCTCATCCCCATCGGGCGCATGGCGACGCCGCCCAAGCGACGACCGAAACGCAGTGGAGACGCGCTCCGCTTCGACGTCGTGCTCCCGCCGCCCCCCGCTGAGTGATTCTGCTAAAATAGCGGCTATGCATACCCACTCTGGTTCTCACCCATCCATCGCGGTCTTGTGTGGTGGTGTCGGCGCGGCGCGCTTCCTCGAGGGCGTCGTCCAAGTCACCGACCCACGCGCGGTATCGGCCATCATCAATACCGGCGACGACATCGTCATGCACGGACTGCACATCAGCCCCGACGTCGACATCGTCCTGTCCACCTTGGCCGGCATCATCAACCCGGCCCACGGCTGGGGCATCGTCGACGACACCGATCACTGCATGCAGATGCTGAAAACGCTCGGTGCACCCGGGTGGTTCATGCTGGGCGACAAAGACCTCGCCCTGCACATCCAACGCACCGCCATGGCACTGTCGGGTGCCACCCCCACCGATATCGCCCGTTCGTTTGCCCGCGCGCTGGGTGTCACGGTCGACCTGCTACCTATGACCCACGCCGCGGTCGCCACGCACATCAGCACACCTGCGGGTGATGTCCACTTCCAAGAGTATCTGGTCCGCGATCGGGCGACGGCGGCAATCACCGGGATCCACTACCGCGGCATCGAAACCGCCACCGCGACCGATGCGGTCTGGGCAGCGCTCCGCACTGCTACCCGCATCTGCATCGCCCCCAGCAACCCTATCGTCAGCGTGGGGACCATCCTGGCGCTGCCCGGCGTGCGCGATTTTCTGCAAAACCGGACCATCCCCGTCGTCGCCGTCAGCCCCATCGTGGGTGGCGCCGCCATCAAAGGACCGTTGGTGCCCATGCTGGTCAACGCCGGCTACGAAGTATCGGCGCTGGGGATCGCCCAGTGGTACCGCGGCTTGATCGACACCCTGGTCATCGACACGGCCGATGCCGCGTTGGCACCCGCCATCGCAGCCCTGGGCATCACCCCGGTGGTCACCGACACCATCATGCGCGATGCGGCGACCAAAGCCGCGCTGGCACGGACGGTGCTGACGATATGAGCACACCAGCCGTCGCCATCATCCCGTTTGGGCCTCTCGAACGCGCCAAAACCCGCCTCGGAGCCACACTGAGTGCCGTCCAACGCCAGACACTGGCAGTGGCCATGCTGCACGACTGCATCACGGCGCTGAGTGCAGCGACCACCGTCGGCCGCATCGTGGTGGTGGGACCGATGTCTAACAAACGCCACCTGGTGCTGCCAGTCGGTGCGACATACCAGCTCGAAGGTAAACCGACACTCAACGGCGCGGTGGCTGTGATGGTGCGTGCAGTGCCCGTCGGGACGCCGGTGCTGGTCATCCACGCCGATCTCCCGTTGTTGACCGCTGGCGACATCGACGCCTTTGTGACGGGCACGCCCGCCAGTGGCGTTGCCTTGGCAGCGGCAGCAGACGGCGGGACCCCGGCTATCTGCTGCACGATGGGCACGGTGTGGCAGTGGCAATTCGGCCCGCACAGCTTCCGACTGCACCACGACGCGGCGAAAACGGCGGGCATACCCGTCGTGGTCGAGCGCAGCAGCACAGTGACCACCGATGTCGACACCCCCGAGGATCTGGCAGCGCTCGACCCAGCCCGCTGTGGGATCCAGACGGCTGCGTTTCTCAAAACGCTCCACCCCAACACCCTCAAGCGCTGAGCAGCAGACATTTTCACCCGAATCGAGGTACCCCATGGGCGTGATTGGTTACGCAGCAGCACTCGAACAGTTCGACCCGACCGAGCTCCTCGGTTACACCCGTCTGGCCGAGCAACACGGCTTCCTGGGCGTCATGGCCGCCGACCACTTCCAACCGTGGGTCCCCCAGCAAGGCCACAACGCCTTTGTCTGGAGCTGGATGGCGGCACTGGGCGCGACCACCACGACGCAGACCTTCGGCCCCGGCGTGACCTGCCCCAGCTTCCGCTACCACCCCGCCGTCATCGCCCAGGCCGCCGCCACCCAGGCTGCGATGACCCCCGGGCGGTTCTGGCTCGGTCTGGGCAGCGGTGAAGCCCTCAACGAGCACGTGGTGGGTGGCGTCTGGCCCGAACCGCATGTGCGCTTGCGGATGATGCAGGAAGCCATCGGCATCATCAAACAACTCCTGAGCGGCAAAGTGGTCAAACACGACAACGGCAAGTTTTTCACCTGTGAACGGGTCAAACTCTGGACCTTACCCACCGCCCCGCCGCCGATATATGTCGCCACTGCTGGCCCGATCACCGCTGCGTGGTGTGGTCGAGAGCTCGACGGCATCATCACCCCCGGCGCGTCACACGAGAAACTCAAGATGTTGCTCGACAAGTTCGCCGACGGTGCGCGCGCCGTGGGGAAAAACCCTGCCCACATGCCCAAGTTGCTGCAATTGCATCTGTCGTGGGCCGAAACCGACGAAGAGGCGACGCAGAACGCGCTGACCGA
>JBJOJU010000304.1:0-3539 GCA_046046485.1 Chloroflexota bacterium
CCTTCAAGCCGAGCGCCGGGCGATTGCCGATACCATTCAAGATGCCCATATTGGCGCCTTCGACACCGACGGTGAACAGCGAAATACGCTTTTCGGTTTCTTGTTGTTTGATGATCGCCGACACGCTGCCCAACTGGTCAGGGTCGGTCGGTTCGCCGTCGGTCACCAAGAAAATCCACGGTCGATAGTACGGGATCCCGGTGGTCCGGTAGAGCTGCTTCCGTTCGGTGACCAGGTCGACCGATCGCATCAACGCAGCCGCCATGGGCGTATCACCCTGCGTGACCAACGTCGGGCACTGCATCGCGGTAATCGGTGCGAATGGCTGGACAACATTGACCGGCCCAAAGGTGACGATGGCCACTTCGACGCGTGACACCGCCGTCGAATCACTCATCAGCTCCGCAAAGAACTGCTGCAGGCCGACGTTCAACTGATCGATTTTGGCACCGGCCATCGAGCCCGACACGTCGAGGCAGAGCACACAGGCGACACGCGGATCGGGGTTTGTGGGGTCGAGGGTTACTTCTGGGAAATTCGTCATCGATTCCTCTTTTCTATTGCACACGCCGTTGCGAGGGTGCAATCGGCTGCTGGACATCAAGAAACATTTGGCGGAAGGGGCACCGGCAGTGCGTCGTGTTCCCATTCGCCCATGCTCGAACGGCTGACACTGGTGAGACTCGACGACAACCACAGGAACAGTTCCGGGAATGCGAACCCCTGCAACCGGTGCGCTGGTCGTGTACCGAGCGTCCCCAAGAGCTGCATGTTGGCGTCTTGGACTCCAAACGCGTGCAGCGTCAATCCCCTGGAACGTTCGATGTCGCGGACACGCTGTGCCGCTGTTTCGAATTCGTCCATGTCGGTCGGCGTGCCGTCGGTAATCAAAAACACCCACGGGCGGTAATAGGGGATCCCTGCATTCCGATAGACCTCTTTGCGCAGGTCGACCATGTCGAGCGCGAGATGGAGTGCTTCGCCCAGCGGCGTTTGACCGGAAGCGACGAGGGGGGTGGGCACGTACTCGTCGATCGGGGCAAACGGCTGCGCGACGTGTACCGGCCCAAACGTCACGATGGCTAACTCGACACGGTCACACGCGAGCCGGTCGCGTTTCACATCGGTGACGAATTGTTGAAGGCCGGCGTTGAGTTGGTTCATCCCGTCACCGCCCATCGACGCCGACGTGTCGAGCAGCAGCACGCACGCGATGCGCGGTTCAGGATTCGACGGATCGAAAATGCCGGCTGGAGGATTGTGTGCTGACATACATTCCTTTTTGCGTCGTGCGTCATCTCAAGTATAGCAAACGTCCCTAAAAATACCATAGTTACGCAAATTGTGTGCTTCCGTTGGTCGTGTCGCCCCAACCGACCAACGACCCGTCGTCGAGTTCGGCCAGCGCATGCTTCGCGCCGCAGGCGATTGCGACCACCGGTCGCGGCAGTGTCGGTGGTGCCGCCTGCCCGACATCGTTGACACCCCACGCTGCGACACTGCCATCGCCGAACAAGACAAGGCCGAAGCAATCTCCCACCGCAGCGCTCACGACGTGCTGCAATCCGCTGAACACCATGCGTTCGCCCGGTCTGAGCTCACCCCACAACCACAACGAGCCGTCGACGGTGACCGCTGCTGAGCAGTTCGCCGCAGCAGCAATCTGGGCCACAGCCGGCATCCCGTCGGGTACGCTGCACTGCCCGTGGGTGTCGGCGCCCCAGCCGATCACCGTGCCGTTGTTCCGCAGTGCCAACGAGTGCGCAGCTCCAGCTGCCACGGCGACGACATCGCGCACACCCGGCGGGACCGACGCTTGCCCACTGTCGTTTTCGCCCCATGCGTACACCGTGCCGTTGGTCGCCGCTGCGACGATGTGTGCGGCACCGGCAGCCACTGCCCGCGTATGCTGTGCCAACTGCGGCGGAACTGCAGCCGCGAGCAGGGAACGCGACGTCTGGATAGTCACAGACTGCGCCGTGTCGATGCCGACGAGGAAGTCCTTCCCTGCGCTCACCATCACCACCAATTGCCATCGCGGAGCAGTCGTCCCACGGCTGACAACCACCTGATTCATGCGCACGGCGGCACTGAACCCAATACCTGCCGCCAACCGGGGGTGTTGCCGTGCAGATAGCTGCCGGACCGCCAGCAACGAGCCGGCACGCAGCAGCTGCTGCAACGCGGCGACCTCGCCGGCGGTCTGATAGGTCACCAGTCGCTGACGCGCCACCGTTTTGCCGTAGTTCTGTGTGGTCAGGAGCGCCAGGCGTGTCTCGGTCTGGACGACGACCGCTGTCGGTGCAAATGCGACATCGATGAGCGCCGCTGCTGCGCTATCGCGGATCTTGACATAGGCGAACGGCTGCGGACGCGTCAGCTGGGTGGTGAGCACTTTGTGGTTGGTCAGATGCACAAACACGGTCTCGCCACAGATTGTCACCGATTGCACCAGAGTGAGCTCGATGGCCAGACTCTGTGCGGTGTACCCCTGCGGTCCCAACGCATGGAGCACCCCATCGGTCGTGATAATCACAGCGCGCTCGTCGGCCGCAGCGACGAGGTATGGAGGCTCGGTCATCGATGCTGCAACCGACTGGGCATCGCTCGCTCCCACCCCCCAGATCCACACCTGCGTGCGTGACATGGCCACACAGTGCCGACTGCCGGCTGCGATCTGGACGATCTGCTGCAACCCTGGCGGCGGGTGCATGGCACCCGGCCCCCAGCACTGCACGGTACCGTCTGCGTTGAGCCCGAGCAGCTGTGCGCTGCTCGCTGCGACTGCCTGCAGCGGCTGGCTAGTCGGAGGGACGTGCACGAGGTGCGCGGGTTGGCGACTCCACCCGACCACTCGCCCATTACTGCGCAACACGTAGAGGCACCCGCCACTCGTCGTCAATGCGACTGCGTCGACGAACGTTTCCGGCAGCGAGATCGGCGCGCCGGTTTCGACCTCGTACCCGCGCACCCGATTGGCACCGTCGATCACGAATGCATCCGTGCCCACGAGTGCCACCCGACGATACGGGTACGGAGCCGGCAACCGGCCGGCGACCGTTTCGGCATGGTGGTGGAGTGCTTCCAGTGGGTAGGCAGCGCGCACCGCCGCCTTCACCGTCGGCGGTGTGAAGGGGGTCCCTCTGGGCGGGACATCGCGCTCGCTCAGTTCACGCGACGGGATGCCCACCCACGGTCGCAGTTTGTTGACCATTTCCCACTCGCAGATGACACACTCCTCCCCGCGCACACGGGTATGTGTCGCGTCGACCGGGCAACTCTCGTGGTTCTCGACGCAAAACGAGAGTACATCGCGCCAATCACGTGCCGATGGACGGGTATACCCCGGCAAGAACGCCCGCAAAAACAGTTCGCGGACCGGCGCCGGCAGCGCCATCATGCTGGGCGCATGGGGGAAGCGGAACATGTCGGGGTTGTCGAGGTGCGGAAAGACGCCGTTTGCAATATTGTGCACATGCACCAAGTCGACTTCGAAGCCTCTGCGCTTCGGGACGCCCTGGAACGGGTGCGCGTTCTGC
>JBJOJU010000043.1:0-4224 GCA_046046485.1 Chloroflexota bacterium
CGATAGACTACGACGCGCAAAACGCCTTGTAACGGCTCGGGTATACACGATAGAACCAACCCACCGAAGAAATACACCAGTACCTTGACCCCGGACGACTGCACTAGCAATGCATGCACACCGGCGATCGGGTACGCGATAGCAACCAATATCGCTGCGACCAGCGTCATCAAACCCTGGAGCACCGCCAACACTGCGCCGATGCTGTGGTCGATCGTGCCGAAGGCAATCAGTCCGTGGCGCTGCTGGATCAACGACGCCAGCACACTCGAACCACCGTTGACGACCAACAACACCACGACAAACGCCACGACCATCGCTGTCTGTGGATTACCCACGAACAACGCGATGTAGCGCGATAAATCTATGCCCACACGCCCCGTCACCACCAGCGCGGCGACGACGCTGGTCAGCGCAATCAACTGCCGGATGGCGCCCCAATAGAACCCCAAGACGGCGTAGAGCGACACGGTGATGATGACAACGACATCAATCAAGCGGCATACCCCATTGTGTTACCGGTATCTGCTGAGTATACCACATGATAGCAGAGAGTTAGACGTTTTTAACCCGAACGGCTCTCATGTTTCACCAAGAAAAAAACACCGCAACGGGTATTTTACCGTTGAAAATCACACAATATCGCGTCACAGACAACAAAACGCACGGCACTTTTTGGAAGTGCCGTGCGCTGCCAGCGCGTCGACTAATCGACGGTGTACTCGCCTTCCACGGCGTCGTCGTTCTGCTTCGATTTCGCACCAGAATCACCTGCAGCGGCTGCCTGCTGTGAGACTTCACCCATCAACTGGGCGAGTTCTTCGCTGGTGCTGGTCATCAGCGCAGCGTTCTCGTTGCCGATAGCCGTGCGGAGTTCTGCGATGACGGTGCGAATCTTTTCGACCTTCTGTGCATCGACCTTATCCGCGATGTCATTCAGTGTTTTTTCACTGTCGTACGCAAGGCTGTCAGAGCGATTCTTAAGTTCGATCATCTCACGCTTCTGTTTGTCTTCTTCGGCGTGTGCCTGGGCATCGCGGACCATCTTCTCGACCTCGTCCTTATTCAGGTTGGTGCTGGCGGTGATGGTGATCCGCTGCTCCTTGCCCGTGTTCTGGTCTTTGGCCGAGACGTTCAAGATACCGTTGGCGTCGATGTCGAACGTGACTTCGATCTTGGGCGTGCCACGCGGGCCGGCTGCAATCCCCTCGAGTCGGAAGCGCCCGAGTGTCATGTTGTCGGTCGCCAGTTCACGCTCGCCCTGCATGATGTGGATGTCGACTGCCGTCTGGTTGTCGGCCGCCGTCGAGAAAATCTCGCTCTTGCGGGTCGGGATGGTGGTATTGCGCTCGATGAGACGCGTCATCACACCGCCCAACGTCTCGAGACCCAGCGACAACGGCGTCACGTCGAGCAGCACCACGTCTTTGATGTCGCCACCCAAGACACCAGCCTGGATCGCCGCGCCGATCGCGACCACTTCGTCCGGGTTCACGCTCTTGTTGGGCTCTTTGCCGGTCAGCTTGCGCACCAACTCCTGGACGACGGGCATACGGGTCGAACCACCGACCAACACCACCTCGTCGAGGGCGCTGGCCTGCAAGCCGGCGTCTCTGAGGGCCTGGGTCACCGGTCCGCGCAACCGCTCGGTCAGGCTGCTGGTGAGCTGCTCGAACTTCGCCCGGCTCATGCGCATCTGCAAGTGCTTGGGACCGCTGGCATCGGCCGTGATGAAGGGCAGATTGAGTTCGGTCTCGGACATGCTCGACAGCTCGATCTTGGCCTTTTCGGCGGCTTCCTTCAGACGCTGGAGCGCCTGTCGGTCTTTGCCCAGGTCGATACCCTGGTCCTTGCGGAACTCGTCGATCATCCATTCGACGATTTTCTGGTCGTAGTCGTCACCGCCCAGGTGCGTGTCACCGTTGGTCGCTTTGACTTCGACCACACCGTCGCCCACTTCGAGCACCGACACGTCGAACGTGCCGCCACCCAGGTCAAAGACCAAGATGGTCTCGTCTTTTTTCTTGTCCAATCCGTATGCCAATGCAGCAGCAGTCGGCTCATTGATGATGCGCAAAACCTCGAGACCGGCGATTTTCCCGGCGTCCTTGGTTGCTTGGCGCTGGCTGTCGTTGAAATACGCAGGGACCGTGATGACCGCTTTCGTCACCGGCTCGCCCAAGTAGGCTTCGGCGTCGGCCTTGAGCTTCTGGAGCACCATGGCCGAAATCTCTTGCGGTGCGTATTCTTTGTTGGTGTTCGACGAAACGATTTTCACATCGCTGCGATTGCCCTTGTTGACCTTGTAGGGCACCATCTCACGCTCGTGGGCGATTTCGTCGTAGGTGCGCCCGATGAAGCGCTTGACCGAGTACAACGTGTTCTCGGCGTTGATGGTGGCTTGGCGCTTGGCGGTCTGGCCGACCAGACGCTCGCCACTCTTGGAAAATGCAACGATCGACGGCGTGGTGCGATTCCCTTCGGAACTCGGGATAACGACGGCGTCGCCGCCTTCCATCACTGCCACACACGAATTGGTCGTGCCCAAGTCGATACCGACAATCTTACTCATATCGTGTCCTGCTTTCTGTCACTCAGTTGGGCCATCAGGCACCCAGCGTCGCGCTGCAGTGCCCATGTGCACTGGTGGTGTTGTTTTTATTGTATGGATTTCATTTTCGGTCGCAAGGACTCACGCGTTAGAAATGTGTTTGAGTACCCGACGGACAATTGTGGTACGCTTGCCCCAGACAACCCACCAACACACCGAGGATCGCATGCCAGACGTTTTGCTCCTCAATGGCCCGAATCTGAACATGTTGGGCACCCGTGAACCCCATATCTACGGTGCCACGACCCTCGCCGACATCGAGGCAGCGCTCCGTGAGCGCGCTGCGCCGCACGGCGTCGGCGTCCATGCCGTCCAGTCGAACCACGAGGGGGTACTCATCGACACCATACAGCAGTACCACCAGCAGTCACTGGGCATCATCATCAACCCGGGGGCATTCACCCACTACAGCTACGCGATCCGCGATGCCCTGAGCGCGGTCAGTGTGCCCATCATCGAGGTGCACATCTCCAACGTCTACAAACGTGAGCCGTTCCGCCATCATTCGGTGGTCGCACCGATTGCGACCGGGCAGATCGCCGGACTAGGCTGGCACGGCTACCTCCACGCCCTCGATTGGTTGCTCGCGCATGCGCCCCAGAAGTGACGAGAGTGGTATAATCCCTGCAGTATGACGCTTTGTTTGGGAGTGACTGACCAATGGGCAACGACGCACACAACAGCGACGCATTCGCACTCGAAGAAGTGCGTGAATTATTGCGCCTGATCAAAGAAAACGACATCAACGAGCTCTCGATCGAGCGCGGCGATGCCCGCTTGCGGATCAAGCGCGGGCACGCACCGGTCGCACCTGTGATGATGCACGCCCCGATGCAGCAGATGATGCCGATGCAGGCCCAGGCTCCTGCAGCCGCAGTGGCAATCACGGCTGCTGCAGCACCCAGCGCATCGGAGCCGATCATCAGCGGGCACACGATCACCTCACCCATGGTCGGGACGTTCTATGCCTCGCCGACGCCCAAAGACCCGCCGTTCGTCAACGAAGGCGACACGGTCAAAGTCGGCGATCGCCTGTGCATCGTCGAAGCCATGAAGATGATGAACGAAATCGAAAGCGACGTCGCCGGTCGGATTGTCAAGGTGTTGGTGAAAAACGGTCAGCCGGTCGAATTCGGCCAGCCGCTGATCATCGTCGAACCGAACGCCTGATATGGCGCCCCTCCGCCCGACCATCCCGCTCTCGCAGGTCGCCCGCATCGTGGGCGGCCTGTTCGAGTCTGAACTCGTCCGCGACCTATGGGTCGAGGCGACACTGGTCAGCATGACCGTCGCCAGCAGCGGGCACTGGTACCTGCAGCTGCGTGAAGGCGAGGTGTCGATGCGCGGCGCGTGCTGGCGCTCGTACGCCCAACGACTGCGGCGGCCCACCGAGGGCACGGTCATCCACCTGCATGGCCGCATCGAGTTCTATGGTGCGCGCGGCGAAGTCACGTTCATCATCGACGACATCCGCGAACAAGACGCCGATGCCCAAGCACTCGAGCTCGAGCGCTTGATAGCGCACTACGCGACGCTGGCGCGCCCCCGTCCGCTCCCGCTGTTCCCCCGCCGCATCGGTGTGGTGACGTCGCGGACGGGCGCAGCGCTCCAAG
>JBJOJU010000314.1:0-2617 GCA_046046485.1 Chloroflexota bacterium
CGCATCGCGGTGCGTGCGAGAACATCGGGCGGGAGTGGAGCGTTGTCCGTTGCGTGCAGTGGTGCCATCAGGAGTGCCGTGCCCACGTGGAGACTGTCGGTGAGTGCGAGCTGGGTGGCGATGTCCGGCAGATCGGGACTGGCGACCAGTCGACAGACGTAGGTCAGGGCGGTGTGCTGCCGCGTGGGGACACTGGGGAGGTCACGCAGCTCGGCGATGCGTGCAGCGACGCCGGCGGATTGGTCGGCATCGGCATACGAGACGATGAGGGCGTTGCCCGCACGGACCCGCGCAGCAGGATGTGGTGCACGTTCGCTGCTCCAGGCGGCGAGGACGGCGGCGCGTTCGAGCTGGAGGACCGCGGCGAGGGCAGTGACGAACGCGTCGCTGGTGGAACTGGGGAGCTGCGCCGTCGCACGCCCACTCGCGCGCCGCCCAGCCGTCTGGTCGGTGAGGGCGACGAGGACGTGCATGCGTTGGGCGAGCAGGTGCTCGATGTCTGCGCGGGTCACGCCGCGGTACCCCGCGTAGGGATCGGGCGTGGTCGGCGGCGGGAGTGTCCCCCAAGCGGCAGCCAGGTACGCACTGGGGACGCTGGCTTCGGGACGGACCCGGACCCACTGGGCGGTGCGGCTCCCCGGCACGCTGTGGGTACTGTCGAAGAGCTCGTGGGGGAAACGGGCGCGGACATCGGGCGACGCGCTGCGCCAGTGCGTCAGCCCCACCTGGGCCAGCGACACCACGGGCTGATCGAGGAAATTGCTCTCGTGGAGGCGAGTGTGCACACGTGTGCACAACGGTGCGTCGTGGGGTCGCGGCTGGAGCAGCCGATTGCTCCAATCGGCGACGACGGGGTCACTGGCGGCGTGGCGCAACAGGAGCGCGCGCAGGGTCTGGAGGGCGTGGTCGTCGTAGACGACGACGTGCAGATCGGTCGCTGCGGGAGCGGCGCAGCGCTGCCAGACCGCCACGGCTTGCTGGACGAGGGCGCATTCGTCGGTGAGGGTCGGCGGAGCAGACAAGAACGTGCAGTGCGTGGTCGCGGGGAGGGGCTGGCCGTCGCGGTGGGGCAGTATTCGGCTACTGAGTGCGCAGACGAGCCCAGTGGTGGTGTCGGAGTGGATGTCGACCCAGAGGAGGGTGAGAGAAGGGTTGGCTTCGGCGCTGATCCGCGGCAGGCTGGGTGTCATGCTGGTGGGGAGGTAGGGGACCTGGTCGCGCTGCGTGGCGCTGCGCCGGTAGGCGCGGGCGATGTGCGTTTCGAGCTGGGGGCCGACGGTGGGGTGGGCAACCAGCGACGCGACACGCGGGTCGGTGTCGTCGAGCACGAGCCGCCGGTTGGACGTGACCGTGGAGAGGCTGGCGAGTTGCGCACACGTGTGCACACCGACCGCGCGGTAGGCGCTGCGGCTTTCGTGGTCGAGCGTGGGGATGAGGGCGAGGTCATCGTGGACGGCGGCTTGCTGGAGGCACCAGTGCTGGTACGGGCAGGCGCTGCAGGCCGCCGTGAAGGCGATCGGGAGGTCGTCGTACGGGAGGGTGCGGGCGCTGGCAGCGGCTGCGTGTGGATGACTCGCGAAAATGCGCGCGAGCTCACGCTGCCAGAGCGTGGGATCATCGGGCAATGCACACCAGGCTGCGTCGATGGCGTACCAGGCGACCGCACGGGCAGCGTCTTCGGCAGCACGAGCCGCGGCGGGGGCGTCGACCGGTGGCACGAGCGGAGGTTGGTAGAGGATGGCGGTGCGGATGGTGGTGCCGGCTGCAAACACGGCTGCACAGATACGTGCGTAGACGGCGACTTGGAGGAAGTGCGCGGCGCTGGCAGCGCGGGCAGATTTGATGTCGGCAATGGAGACGACCAGCGTGCCGTCGTCGCTGCACTGGAGGAGCACGACATCGGGGCGCCCACTCAGGCGCCAGCTGCCCACTTCGGCGGATACCGTCGGCTGGAGGACGAGCATGCGAGCGCCGGGTTGCAGCCGCTGAGCGGCTTCGACGAGGAGCTTATTGGGGGAATCGTTTGCATCAGCGACGAGGTGCGGGTGGGCGGCGGTGAGCAGGGCGTTGATGTGCTGCTCGTAGGCCCGACCCAGTGCGAGCGGGTACGGCGGTGGGAGCACCAGCTGGACCTGTGCACGGCGGAATTGACCGGACAGGGCAGATTCGCCGGCGGTCTGCGCGAACATGCGGAGTCGCAGTGCACGGGCACAGCGGTCGACGGTGTGATAGTGGGCGATATCGGTGGCACTGAGCGGGTAGAGCCCGTCGGGGCCGGGATAGATGTCGAAGCGCGGCGGGGGTGTTTGCATATGTTTGGAGTGACTGACAGCTGATATACTGGCGCTACCCACACCGACCAGAGAGCCGATGTCCGTATGTGCCGCTTGGCTGCATCATAGCAGGTGCATCGGTGCAGAGAAAAAGGAGAAACTCATGCCCAAACCACGGCTGACCATCGATGGTCGCGTCTTTCGCGATTTGAACGGCAACGGCAAACTGGATATCTACGAAGATCCGCGGCAGCCGGTCGAGGCACGCGTCGAAGATCTGCTGCAGCAGCTGACTCTCGCCGAAAAAGCGGGCTTGATGTTTCATGGGTTTGCGTTCATGACCC
>JBJOJU010000330.1:0-2947 GCA_046046485.1 Chloroflexota bacterium
CATCGCCATCGACATCCCGATCCCCGGGGCGACGTTCTTTGGGTTCGATAATTATCGGGCCGGGTTGATGACGGGGCGGCTGTTGGGGCAGTATGTCCGTCGGCAGTGGCATGGGGTGGTCGACGCGGTCTTTATGCTCGAACTCCCCATCTCGGGGCCGGTCCCGGCTGCGCGTATGCAAGGGCAGCTCGACGGGTTGCGCGAGCAGGTCACGGTCCCTGACACGCGGGTGATCCGGCTGGACAGTCGCAATACGAGTGTCGATTCGTGTGCAGCGACGCGCAGTGCAATCAAGAAAATCCGCCGCAACGACCGGGTGGTCATCCTGGGCATCAACGACGAGGCGGTACTCGGGGCGCTCTCGGCGTTTGCCGAAGACGGCACGTTGTCGCGCTGTGTGACGGCGGGTCAAGGCGCAGACACCGATGCGCTGCGTGAGTTGCGTCGCCCCGGGAGCAGAATGATCGGCGCGGTCGCGAGCTTCCCCGAGCGCTACGGCGAGCGTGTCATCGAACTCGCCTGCGCGATACTCCAGCGGCGCGCTGCCCCGCCGGCGCGCTACACCAATCATTGCTACGTGCTGTCTGATGAGACGATGCGCCAGATGGATTTGACGGCACTCCGCGGCAGTGTGGTGTCGGTCAGTGAATACGGGACACAACGGCGCTGAGCCGGTGGTCGTAGGGATAAGGAGTCGGTCATGGCCGAGACACGCGGGTATGCCGCGCTATGCGAAGACATCGTCGCCCTCCGGCTCGATGTGGCGGAGATCAAAGCAGCACTCAAGGCACAGCGCATCGAAACACCCAGTTGGGGTTACGCCAACAGCGGGACGCGTTTCAAAGCATTTGCCTGGCCGGGTGCCGCACGCACCACGCACGAGAAGCTCGACGACGCCGCCATGGTGCACGCCCTGACCGGGATCGCACCGTCGGTCGCCGTGCACATCCCCTGGGACAAACCAACGGACGGCGATTACCCTGCGATGTGCCAATACGCCGAGTCAAAGGGCATCACCATCGGTGCCGTCAACCCCAATGTCTTTCAAGACGACCAGTATCGCCTCGGTTCGCTGGGAAATCCCGACCCAAATATCCAAGAAGCCGCACTCGATCACATGCTCGAGTGTTGCGACATCATGGGAAAACTGAAGAGCGACGCCCTGAGTCTCTGGTTCGCCGACGGCACAAATTATGCCGGCCAAGACAGCCTGCGCGGGCGAAAACGCCGCTTCGAAGATGGCCTGCAGAAAATCTACCGACATCTGCCGGCGAATGGGCGCATGCTCATCGAATACAAGTTCTTCGAGCCGGCATTCTACAGCACCGACATCCCCGACTGGGGCACTGCCTATGCCTGGGCGACCAAATTGGGCCCGCAGGCACAGGTGTTGGTCGACTTGGGGCACCACGCCGCCGGCGTCAACATCGAACAGATCGTTGCGTTTTTGCTCGATGAAAACCGGCTGGGTGGCTTCCATTTCAATAACCGCAAATACGCCGACGACGACCTCATCGTGGGGAGCACCAATCCGTACGAGTTGTTTTTGATCTACAACGAACTGACGGGTGCGGCTGCGGGAAGCGACGAACCAGCCCGGAGTTGTGCCCGCAACGTGGCGTACATGCTCGACCAGTGCCACAACATCGAAGGCAAAATCGCTGCCGTGGTCTACTCGGTGCTCAACTGCCAGGAAGCGTATGCGAAATCGCTGTTGGTACCCCGGGCGGCGCTCGCCGAAGCCCAGCGCAACGGCGATGTCCTCGGTGCGCATCGGTTGCTGAGCGACGCATACCGCACCGATGTTCGACCGTTGTTGGCACAGGTGCGCACCGAAATGGGTGTACCGGCTGACCCGATCGCTGCCTATCGTGCTAGCGGCTACGAAGCCAAGATTGCCCGCGAGCGCGGTGTCGCCGACGCATCGGGTGGGTTTCAATAGATTTTCGGCCCCCCGTACCCAAACCCCCATGTCAAACGGTATGTCTGCTAGACAACCGACTGACATGGGGGTTTGTGATGGAACGACGGATTTTCGAAGTGACCTGGCAGGATGGGCTCGGAGATGTGCCCCGTGGTCCGCAGTATGCAGCGGTGGTCGACGAAGCGCTGCGTTTGAGTGTGTGGCATGTGAAGTGCGTCGTGTTGGGATGTAGTGTGACAGCCAGCGAGGTCCGGATGGTCATCCAGTGTGGTGGGAGCGCCGAGCCGCATGCACTCATCGACTGGATCCGTGCTGCTGCGGCATTTGCGGTGAGCTGCTACACGGGGTATGCACCGCAGTGGGACGCTCCGTATCACTATGCGTGGCTCGCGCCGGAATGTGCCGGCGTTGCGATTCTGCGCTGTATGGCGCTTCAGCACGAGGCGACGCGGCCGGTTGCCCCGACGGTGAACCAGTCAACGGTGCTATGATGGTCGTATCCAACCTAGCCCTCGGAGGAACGCAATGCCGCGTCAATCGTTTGTGGTCGATACCAGTGCGAGCCCACACGCCCGTCTGCGCCCGATACCGTTGCAGGGTGTCGTGTTTCGTGATGCCTTCTGGGCGCCGCGGATCGCCACCAACACGCAGGTGACGCTGCCGTCGCAATACACCCATTGCGAAGAGACCGAGCGTATCGCCAACTTCCGCCGTGCAGCAGGCCGTGAACCCGGTGATTTCGTCGGGCTCTTTTTCAACGACTCCGACGTCTACAAATGGCTCGAAGCGGTGGGTTGGAACGACGCGATCAGCGATTCGCCGGCCCTCGCGGTCATCCGCGACACGGTGGTGGCCGACATCGTCTCGGCCCAACGCGACGACGGCTACCTCAACAGCTACTTCACGAAAGAACGCGCCGACGAGCGTTGGACTAACTTCGACCTGCACGAGATGTACTGCGCCGGCCATTTCTTCCAGGCAGCGATCGCCATCTATCGCACCAGCGGCGATGCCACAGCCCTG
>JBJOJU010000031.1:0-4038 GCA_046046485.1 Chloroflexota bacterium
GGTCATCAGCGAAGCCCCTGCTTGGCGTCTGCTGCGGCTCCTGGTGGCGCAGCACCCCCGTCTGATGCTGTATCGCCTCCGCGATGCGTGTGGATTCACCCCAGTGCCACAGCACAATGCGGTGGTCGAATGGATCGCCCGTCAGCCGGTCGCACCGCTGATTGGTCGTGCGCTCGCACCACACGAGAGCGTCGCGCTCGATCTGAGTGTGGGGAGCACCGTCCTAGGCGCCGATCCACGCAACGCCACGATGCCACGCTTCGCGCACGTGCTCGATACCTACCTCGATGGCCGCATCGGCATCGGTGGCTACCTCGAGCCCCGCATGATCTATACGACCAGTGCGTTTTCGGTGGGCGGCCGGGTCAACAGCGAGCGGCGGACGCTCCACCTCGCCATCGATTTCTGGGGGCCAGCGGGCACACCCGTCCACGCCACCCTGGCCGGTACGGTGCATCTCCTCGAGTATCTGCCCGATGATCTCGACTACGGCTACCAGACCGTTCTGAAGCACGAAACCGACGACGGCGAGACATTCTATACGCTCTATGGGCATCTCAGTGACGAATCGATGCGTACGCTGGTCGTGGGACAACCGGTCGCCGTCGGTCAGCGCATCGGCAGCTTCGGTGTGCCGGATGTCAACGGGAAGTGGCCGACCCATGTCCACTATCAAGTCATCCTCGATCTGCTCGACAAGGGTCGCGATTTCCCCGGTGTCGGCTACGCGTCGCAGGAGCGGGTCTGGGCATCGCTGTCGCCAAACCCCAACCTCATTTTGCGGATGGACCCAGCGCGCTTCCCCGCACCTCAAAAGCCGCCCCAGACGACGCTGGCAGAGCGCAAGGCCCGCATCGGCGGGAATCTGAGTATTTCGTACAAGCGTCCGTTGAAAATCGTCCGCGGCTGGCAGCAGTACCTCTACGACAGCGAAGGTCGCCAATACATCGACGCCTACAACAACGTCGCGCACGTCGGGCACTGCCATCCGCGGGTCGTCCAGGCAGCGACCGCTCAATACGGCCTCTTGAGCACCAATACACGCTACCTGGGTGATGCGATGCAGGAGTACGCTCGCCGTCTGACCGAGACGATGCCGGCTGCACTCGAGGTCTGCTACTTCGTGAATTCGGCGAGCGAAGCCAACGAACTCGCGCTCCGCCTGATGCGTGCGTACACGGGCAAAAAGGACCTCATCGTGCTCGACGCTGCGTACCACGGCCACACCACGACGCTGATCGACATAAGCCCGTATAAGCACGACGGTCCCGGCGGTACAGGCGCCCCAGAGTGGGTCCACACTGCCTGGATTCCCGACGACTACCGTGGCCCTTACAAGCGCAGCGACGCCGATGCCGGTCGGAAATACGCCGCCCAGGTGCAGACCGTCATCGACGGAATCCACGCGCAGGGCCGTGGGCTCGGTGGCTACATCGCCGAGACCTTGCCCAGCGTGGGCGGTCAGATCGTTTTGCCAGCAGGGTATTTGGCAGCGGTCTATGCTGCGGTGCGTGCCGCCGGTGGTGTCTGCATCGCCGACGAGGTCCAGGTCGGGTTCGGCCGCATCGGGACCCACTTTTGGGCATTCCAGGCACACGACGTCGTCCCCGATATCGTCGTGACCGGGAAGCCCATCGGCAACGGGCAGCCGATGGCGGCCGTCATCACCACCCGTGCCATCGCTGACGCCTTCGACAATGGTATGGAGTTTTTCGCCACATTCGGCGGAAACAACGTCTCGATGGCAGCTGGCCTGGCGGTGCTCGATGTATTGCGGGACGAACCGCTCCAGCAGAATGCCCGCGAAATCGGCGACTATCTGCTCGAAGGTCTGCGTGCCATCGCACCCGACCACGCCATCATCGGCGATGTCCGCGGTGCTGGGCTCTTCCTCGGTGTCGAGTTGGTACGCGACCAGACGACGCTCGAACCAGCTGACAGCGAAGCATCATACGTCTCGAATCGCCTGCGCGACTACGGGATTCTGGCCGGCACCGACGGCCCCTATCACAACGTGGTGAAAATCCGTCCCCCGATGCCGTTCGATCGCAGCAACGCCGAGTACCTGCTCGCCTGCTTCGCGCATATCATGCACGAAGACGTCTTGCAGCGGCCGTGACCTGCGAGGGCACTGTGGTACACTGAACCCAACAACAGGAGGTCCGTCGATGATCCACACACAACCGTTCGGCCGCATCGGCCACCAGAGCACCAAGACAATTTTCGGTGCTGCCGCACTCAGCAATGTGACCCAGGCCGAAGCCGACCAGACCCTCGAATTGCTGATTCGGCACGGTATCAACCATATCGACACCGCGGCTAGCTACGGTGGCTCCGAAGATCGGATGCAATCGTGGTTCACGAATGGCCGCCGCGATCGCTTCTTCTTGGCGACCAAGACCGGTGAGCGCACCTACAGCGCAGCCCGCGACGAAATCAAACGTTCGCTCGAGCGCATGGGTGTCGACACTATCGATCTGCTCCAGCTCCACAACCTCGTCGATCAAGAGGAATGGAACGTCGCAATGGGCCCGAACGGCGCACTCAAAGCCGCCATCGAGGCACAAAAAGCCGGTATCGTGAAGCACATCGGGGTGACGGGGCACGGCTTGCAGGTCGCCAAGCGCCACTACGAGTCCCTCGAACGCCATGATTTCGACAGCGTGTTGCTGCCCTATAGCTACATCATGATGCAAAATCCGCAGTACGCTGCTGATTTCGAACGCTTGCTCCAACGCTGCCGTGAGCGCAACGTCGCCGTGCAGACCATCAAAGCCATTGTCCGCCGGCCGTGGGCCGAAGGTGCAGACCGCACCCAAGCGACCTGGTACGAGCCGTTACTCGAGCAGGAACACATCGACACCGCGGTCCATTGGGTGTTCGGGCGCAAAGGCGTGTTCCTCAACACCGTCGGCGACATCCACATCCTGCCCAAGGTCTTTGACGCAGCCGAGCGCTTCGTCCACCCGCCGTCGGAGCTCGCCATGGAGCAGATGCTTAAACACCAGACCATGGCACCGTTGTTCGTCGACTAAGAGGAAGCATCATGACGGAGCAGCATGCACAGGAGTTCGCCACCGGTGGGTACACCGTGGCCCGTGGGTTGTATAGCCCTGACGAAGTCACCGCGCTCTGCGACCACTTCATGGCGCTCAACGACTCGCACCACGATCAGGCAGATTGGCGCGGCTTGCCCGATCTCGACCCGCTCAAGCGCTACCCGCGTATGCTGCAGATGCACCGCTGGGACTCCCAGAGTCTCGCATTTTTGCTCGACCCTCGCATCGGTGCGCTGCTGACCGCCATCCTGGGCAGTGAGCCCTACGCCGTTCAGACGATGATCTACTACAAGCCGCCCACCGCCCGTGGGCAAGCGCTGCACCAAGATCAATACTATCTGCGCGTCGAACCAGGCACCTGTGTGGCGGCGTGGTTGGCGCTTGACGATTGCGACGAAGAAAACGGCTGTCTCCAGGTCGTGCCCGGCAGCCAACACTTGCCGGTGCTGTGCACGACACCTGCCGACCCCACCCAGAGTTTCACCGACGTGACCGTGCCAGTGCCTGCGCACCTCAGTGTCGTGCCGGTGCGGATGAAAGCGGGCGACGTCCTGTTTTTCAACGGACAACTCATCCACGGCAGCTATCCCAACACGAGTGTTGCCCGCTTTCGCCGGTCGCTCATCGGTCACTATGTGGTGGGCGAAGCCGAAAAAGTCTACAAGTGGTATCATCCTGCGCTGCGTTTCGACGGCAGCGTGATGCACTTGGGCGAAAGCCAAGACGGCAGCGAATGTGGTGTGTGGGTGGAACGCGACGGGACGCACACCGTCGAGCTCCGCGGCAAGACCAAAGCCGTGGGAATCCAGCAGTAAACGGAACCGCGACGACGACGCACGGCTTCCGGGAAACCGGAAGCCGTTTATTTTGAGGGAACATGTATCACAGCACGCTCCATGAAAAACTCTCCAGTGGCCAGACCGTCATCAGCGGCGAAATCGCACCGCCGAAAGGCGCTGCCCCTGACGCACTCCTGCGC
>JBJOJU010000051.1:0-5674 GCA_046046485.1 Chloroflexota bacterium
AACCCTGCTACTTTCGACCCGACCGACATGAATGCGGTCACGGCCGTGGGCGCACCCTGATACACGTCGGGCGTCCACATGTGGAAGGGCACCAACGAGACCTTGTAGCCGAAGCCCACCAGCATCAACCCGATACCGGCGTAGAAGAGCCCACGGTTCAACCCGTCAGCGGGGATGTTCGCGGCGATCTTGGCCAGTTCGAGCGACCCCGTCGCGCCGAAGGTCAACGCGATGCCGAAGACCAAGAAGCCCGCACCGAATGCCCCGACGATGAGGTATTTGAGCCCGGCTTCTTCCGACGCTAAGCGCGGGTAGGCGATGGCAGTCAAGACGTACAGGGCAATCGAGAGCAGTTCCAAGCCCATGAAGAGCGTGATCAGGCTCGCACCCTGTGCCAACAGCAGCATGCCGCCGGTGGCAAACAGCATCAGCACATAGGCTTCGCTGCGTTCGATGTCCTGCTTTTTCAGTGCATCGCTGGCGTAGAGCAGGCTGATAGCGGTCGCGAACAAGATAATCGAGTTCACGATCATGGACGACGGCCCGAAGGCAATCGCACCCGCCATCGTGACCCCCTGGTGGCTGTACGGGCCAGCCACCAGCGCACCCAGGGTGGCCGCCAACGCCAACAACGCGGTAATGCGCTTCTGGCCGGCGGGGATAAGCAAATCGAGCAGCAAGAGTACCGTAGCCGCCCCGAAGATAATCAATATCTGCAGGATGACCATGTAATCGATGCCTGGCAACGCGAGTTGTGCCATTGTGTGTACTCCATAACAAACAGAACGGCGGAGCCGGGCGATTACTTGGTCAGACTATGCACGAGCTCGGTGACGCTCGGGTTGCTGACATCGGTGATGATGCTCGGGTACAAGCCGACCACAATCATGACGACGACCAACAGTGCGAGGACCACCATGTCGGCACGGGCCGGCTCGTGCACGGGGTTGGACTCCGGCGCAGCACCCATGTAGACCGTGCGGTACATGTGCAGCAGGTACGCCGCCGACACCACGATACCGATGACGGCGAAGACCACATAGCCGAAGCCGATGTGTGGTGCCAACCAGGCACCCTGCATGCTCAGAAACTCACCGACGAAACCGTTGAGCCCCGGCACACCAATCGACGCGAACACGGTGATCAGGCTCAAGGTACCGAACACCGGCGCTGTCGCCCACACGCCCGAGTAGTCGTGCTGATTCCGGCTGCCACGCTGTGCGGCCAACAGACCGACGATCAAGAACAACGCACCGGTCGTCAGACCACTGTTGATCATGGTAATCAACGCACCCGTGATGCCCTCGACGGTCTGCGAAAAGATACCCAGCGTGACGAAACCCAAGTGGCTGATGGTCGCGTACGAGAGCAGCACCTTCATGTCGCGCTGCCCGAAGGCGATCACCGCGCTGTACAAGATGCTGATGACGGCCAATGCCGCGATTGCCGGTGCAGCCCAGACCGCCGCATGGGGGAAGAACGGCACTGCGAAGCGCAGCAAACCGTAGGCACCGATCTTGAGGAGGATACCTGCGATGTCCACTGAACCGTCGGTGGGGGTCGCAGCCTGTGCCTGGGGCATCCAGGTGTGGAACGGCCAGATGGGCGTCTTGATGGCGAATGCCAAGAAGAACCCACCGAACAACAGCTTTTCGATGGTCGGGTCGAGCACCAAGGTGCCGTTCAACACCGCACCGGCCAGAATCACGCTGTCGAAGGTCATCAACCCCGTGGCCTGCGCGTGCGAGACGACCAGACCGGCGATGCTGGCCAGCATGAACACCGATCCGACGAACGGATAGACGAAGAACTTGATAGCGGCTGCCTTCGCATCGCCGCTGCCCTGGGTGGCAATCAAAATCGCCGTGGGTACCAGGGTCAATTCGAAGAAGACGTAGAACAACAGCACATCGGTCGCGGTGAAGGCCCCGATCAAGGCAGCCGACAAACCGAGCAACAGAGCCAGTGCCGATTTCTGATTGGTGGTGTTGCGCCGCGCGGCAAAGAGCGCCAACGGGGTCAGAATCGTCGCCAACACGACCATCCAGACGTTAATCCCGTCCAGACCCAGCGCGTACGACAAGCCGATCTCGGGCATCCATGCGACGTTTTCACTGAACTGGTAGCCGCCGACCGGTTGCATGGCGGTCAATGCGTAGAGTGCCAGTACCACGTTCGCGGCGCTGAAAATCCAGGCGATGGTGCGCTGGAGTGACTGTGCATTGGCGTTGGTCAACGCAATCAGCACCGCACCCACCAACGGCGTCGCTATCAAGAGCGAAAGTAGAGGAAAACCTAACTGATTCACGAACACCCCACTACCCGAGGACGGCGTGTCGCCGTACCCAGACTACGCGCCGAGTACCATGTACCCGACAACGAGGACGACACCGAGCAAAAAGACGACTGCATACGTCCGGACACTGCCGTTTTGGACCTGAGACTTGAGCCGACCGATGGCACCGACGGTGCGTGCGCTGCCTTCGACCAAAATCCCATCGACCGCCTGGACATCGACGATGTCGTAGACGAAGTGCGAGAAGGTCCGGTACGGGCGCACGATGAACCGCTGGTAGACGTAATCGAGACCCCAGCCGAGCTCAAAGCCCTTCCAGATGTCGCCGAGGTAGTAGTGTGCCGGGTCTTCGGTGCCCGTTTTGAGCTTTGCGACGACCGACGGGCTGCTGTAGATGCGATGTGCCAGGTAGGCACTGCCGGCGGCCAGTAACGTAATCACCGCGCCGAAGATACCCATGCTGACCGTGTAGAGTTCGACCGGCTCTTTGAGGACCGGGTGCAGCCAGTTGTGTAGGGTGTAGAGACCGGGCAAGTTGATCAACCCACCCAAGACCGCGCCGACGGCCAAGATGAACAACGGCCACTTCATGCTGCCCAGATGTTCGTGGGCATGCAGATCGTGGTCTCGGCTGTCACCAGCAAATGTCAAGGCAATCTGGCGACCCATGTAGAAGGCCGTCAGCAACGAGCTGAAGATTAACACCACGGTGGGGGTAATCGCCTGGACGCCGAACCACCCGTGGGCGAGGATCTCGTCTTTCGACCAGAAGCCTGCAAAGGGGAAGATACCGGCAAGGGCCAACGACCCGATGAGGTAGATGCGGTAGGTGGTGGGCATCGATTTGGCCAACCCACCCATGCGGCGCATGTCCTGCACGTCGTGCAAACCGTGGATAATCGCACCAGCTGCCAAGAACAACAGAGCCTTGAACAAGCCGTGGCTGAGCAAGTGGAACATCGCGGCGGTGTAGCCACCCATGCCGGCTGCGGCAATCATGAAGCCCAGCTGCGACACGGTCGAGTATGCCAGCACGCGCTTAATGTCGAACTGGGTCAGGGCTGCCGTGGCACCGATGAGCGCGGTCGCGGCACCGATGGTGGTCAGCCACGAGGCGGCGTCGGGTGCCAGGTCGAAGACCACGTGGTTGCGCACAACCAAGTAGACACCGGCGGTGACCATCGTTGCGGCGTGGATCAACGCCGAGACGGGCGTCGGGCCGGCCATGGCGTCTGGCAGCCAAACGAACAACGGCAGCTGGGCGGATTTACCGACCACTGCCAGAATCATCAAGAAGGCAATCCCCGAGACGACGCTGACTTCGCCCAGTGCGCCGATCTGCACCATCGTGAACGAGGCGTCGGTCAGCTTGCTGAAGAAGCCCGAGGAGCCGTCGGGACCGAAGAACGACAACGTCCCAAAGCGCGACATGATGACCATCATCGCCAGGAGCATACCGGCGTCACCGATACGGTTGACGACGAAGGCTTTGGCAGCCGCTTCGCTGGGGACGATGCCGGGCTGGACACTCTTGCGCTCGAACCAGTGGCCGATGAGCAAGAACGAACAGAGACCGACGCCTTCCCACCCGAGGAAGAGCACCAGCAAGTTGTCCGACATCACCAACATCAACATCGAAAAGACGAAGAGGTTGAGATAGGCAAAATACCGGCGCGGGCGACTGTCGCCGTGCATGTAGCTGATCGAGAAGATGTGGATGAGCGTCCCCACACCTGTGATGAGCAAGGTCATCACGGCGGTCAACGGGTCGTAGTACAACCCAAACGACACGTCGACCTTGCCCACTGCCAACCATTGCCAGAGGGGGATATAGACCTGGCGTGACTCCTCGTCGAGGTTGTTCAACCCGACGACCGCACCGACGGCTGCTGCAAAGGCAACAGCGACTGCCAGACTCGCCAGGATCCCATTGCTGCGCTCGTTTTTCACGAACAGCGCATTCAACAAGAAACCGAGCAGGGGCACAGCCGGTATCAATGCGATAAACCAAGAAAGTTGCGTCATAGTAGCTCTGCATTCGGTAGCCGTGTGCGCACGGCATCGGATCCTATCCTCGGAGCGAATTGATCAAGTCGATGTCGGTAGTGCCCTTGCGTTTGAAGATCATCACCAACAACGCCAGACCGACGGCGACTTCGGCTGCAGCGACCGTGATGACAAAGAACACCATCACCTGCGCGTCGACCGATTGCCACTGGTTGGCGAACGCCACAAGGGCCAGATTGGCGGCATTGAGCATCAATTCGACCGACATAAAGACCATCAGCGCGCTGCGCCGCAGGGTGACGCCCAACACCCCGATGAAGAACAAGAATGCGCTCAGCGCGACATACATCAGTGTGGTGACCATTGGTGGCGACCCCTAACTACGGCGCTGGTGCAGCACGACGACGCCGATGAGCGCGGTCAGCAACACAAACGAGGCGATTTCGAACGGCAACAGATGCGTCGTGAACAACGCCGCTGCGATTTTCTGGGGTGACGCAAAATCTGTCGCGCTATTGACCGCGACCTGAGTGCTCGTCGGGTTTTTCACCGCGATCAAGACCAGCTCGACCAGCAAGGCCAACCCACCGATGAACGCGCCGCGATTCTGCCATGTCGTCGGTTCGACCGCGTGTTCGTCACGCTCGGCGCCCAACAGCATCACCACGAACAGGAAGAGCACGATGATCGCGCCGGCGTAGACGATGAGTTGGGTCGCAAACAAGAAGGGTGCTTGCAACAGCAGATACAACACCGCCATCGCGCCGAAGTTGAGCAACAAGAACAACGCGCTGTGCACGGCGTTCTTGCTGACCAGCATTGCGACTGCACCGAATATCGCGAGCGCCGCCGGGATACCAAACAAGAGATATTCCATGCGTGCCCCCTACAATTCCATCTGAGCCGGCGGGCTGGGGCGCCGATTCATCTGCGTCAACACCGGCGGAATCTCGCCGTGACCTTTCGAAACCGGGACCAGCAACATTTCTTTGTCGTAGATGGCCGCTTTGCGGTCATAGAACGACAGCTCGTAGTGTTCTTCGAGCGTGATGGCGTTGGTCGGGCAGGCGTCTTCGCAGTAGCCGCAGAAGATACAGCGCAGCATGTTGATTTCGTAGCGGGCAGCGTAGCGCTCACCCACCGAATTCGGTGCACTGGGGTTATTTTCGGCAGGGACCACCAAGATGGCGTCGGACGGGCAGGCGGCTGCACACAGCGAACAACCGATGCAGCGTTCCATGCCGTTCTGGAAGCGGTTGAGCTGGTGGCGACCGCGGAAGCGCTCGTGGACCGGGCGCTTGACCTCGGGGTATTCCACCGTCACTGGCTTTTTGAAGAGGTACTTGAACGTCGTGCCCAAGCCTTTGAAGA
>JBJOJU010000056.1:0-4774 GCA_046046485.1 Chloroflexota bacterium
CAAAGGCACCGCCGAAGTGTCGCTCTCGGTTTTGGCGATGACCCTGACCATCGTGGCGGTGTTCGTCCCCGTGACCTTCGCGACCGGTACCACCGGCATCATCTTCAAGTCGTTCGGTATCACCGTGGCGGTCGCGATGATGATCTCGTTGGTCGAGGCATTCACCTTCGCCCCGATGCTCTCGGCGAATTTGTTCCGCACCTCGGCCAAGAACCTCGCCCACCACACCCCAGAACACGCCACCCCCATCGACGATTCCGACCCTAACGCGTCGTTGCTGCACGAAGCCGACGAAGACCCGGGCAAACTGGGCAGCTGGTACGGCACGCAGTTGGCAAAAACCCTCTCGACCCGCAAGAATCGCGTCTTGGTCATGGTCGTCGCACTGGCCGTGCTGCTGCTCAGTTTTGTGGTCGCCGGCCAGCTGAAATTCACCTTCTTCCCTGCCGAAGACCCGCACGAGTACATCGTCGGCTACGAATTGGCACCGGGGACCAACCTGGCCGAGACCGACCGCGTGGCCAAACAGGTCGAAGCCGTCTTGATGGCCGAAGAAAACGTCACCTCGGTCATCAGCACCGTGGGCTTCATCGGCAACCCGGAACGCGCCGAATTCAGCGTCAAGCTCAAAGGCAAAACCAACACCATCGCTGCCCAGCAAGCCGTGCGGCCGAAGCTGGCATTCGTGCCCAATCTGGCATTCGGCACGCCCAGCTTCCAAGGGTCGAGCACGGCCGTCACTGGTCGTACGGTCCAGGTGAGCCTGCAGACCAACCAGCCCATCGAAAAGCTCGAGCCACTGATTCTGGCACTCCAGAGCCATATGAGCGCGACTGAGGGGATGGTCGACGTCGCCACCAACTACACTAGCGGTAAGCCGGAGCTGCGTCTCGTGGCCGACCCTGCGCGCATCGGTGACCTCGGGTTGACCAACGCCGACATCGCCACCTCGGTGCGTGCCCTCATCAACGGCGAACGTGCCACCGTGCTGCGCCGCGACGGCAAAGACACCGACATCGTCGTGCGCTTGGCACCGGACGATCGCTCCAATCCCGCCGCGTTGGGCGATATCATTATCCCCACCCGCAGCGGCAGTGTCGCATTGAGCTCACTGGGCACGTTCGAGCTGTCGTCGAGCCCGGTCAGCATCCGCCGCTACGACCGCCTCAGCCAAATCATCGTCGGCGCCAACCTCAAAGAGCTCAACGCGGCCGATGCCCAAGCAGACATCACGGCGTTCATGCAGACCCAAGAACTCCCAACCGATCTGGTCTGGAGCTTCACCGGGGTCGTCCAACAGCAGACCGAAGGCTTCACGTCGCTCTTCATCGCCATGGCACTCTCGGTGCTCTTCGTCTACATGGTGCTGGCGTCGCAGTTCGGGTCGTTCACCCAACCGCTCGTCATCATGTTGGCCATGCCGTTCAGCTTCATCGGCGCCTTTATCGGCCTGCTGCTGACCAACACCGACCTCGACATCACCGGCATGATCGGCTTGATTCTCTTGCTCGGTCTCGTGACCAAAAACTCCATCTTGCTGGTCGACTTCACCAACAAGCTGCGGGCAGCAGGCATGGAAAAGCACGAAGCCCTGCGTGTCGCTGGTGCCGTGCGCTTGCGGCCAATTTTGATGACCACATTTGCCATCGTGGCCGGTGCGTTGCCCGTCGCCATGGGTATCCACGTCTTCGGCACCGGTCAGGGCAGCGAATTCCGCCGCGGCCTCGCCACGGTGCTCATCGGCGGTCTGACCACATCGATGATTCTGACCTTGTTCGTGGTGCCCTCTGCCTATAGTCTGCTCGATTCATTGGCCACTCGACTGGGCCGCAAGCCGGTCGACGCCTGACCGTTTGTCAGCGAAAGGATCAATTCTATGCGTTCTGCTTTTCTCCGCACCCTTCTGATTTCGGGCATCGCCACTGGCCTCATCGCCTGTGGGCAGGCAGCCGCCGCCGATACCAAAGCGACGGCGACCCCGGCCGCCGTGGTCGCCACGGCGACGATCCAGCCCACGGTCGATCTGGGCACGCTCGTTTCGACCCCGGTCCCCGCCGACGGCGCCGCCATCACCGGCATGCTCGTCAGCGGCACCGGTGAAGTCAAAGCCGTCAACGACGCCGAGCTCAACTTCCTGGTCACCGGCACGGTCGCCCAGGTGCTCCACAGCGAAGGCGACGTCGTCAAAGCCGGGGACCTCATCGCCGTACTCGACACCGCCCTCTACGACCAACAAGTCACCCAGGCGACGGCCAATCTCGCCAGCGCCAAAGCCACCCTCAACGGCCTCAAAGCCGGTGGCCCCGACGACCTCGCCGCCCAGGCCCAACTGCGCGCAGCCCAGGCCGCCATGGACACTACCAAGCCCGGCAGCACCAGTGCCGACGCCCGCGCAGCCAAAGTCAACCTCGAGGTCGCCCAGTCCAACCTCAAGAGCACCAAAGACCGCCTGTCGCTCTCGAAGACCCAGGCCCAGCTTCAGCTCGACATCGCCAATCAGCAGCTCGTCCAAGCCCAGGCACAACTGACCTACGACCAGTGGAACTGGGAGTGGCTCGTGCGCGAAGGCACCGACCCGGTCACGCCGACGATGATGGGGCGCCCCAATAAGGTCAGCGACAGCACCACCAAGCGCTATAAAGCAGCCTATGACGTGGCACAGTCACGCCGTGACGCCGCTCAGACCAGCCTGCGCGCCGCCCAGGTCAACTACGACCAGGCAGCCCAAGCCGAGCAGGTGGGGGTCGCCGCCGCCGAACAACAACTCACCCTGGCCCAGATCGGCTATGACCGCGTGGTGAACCCGAGCGGCCGCGACCTCGCGAACCTCGAAGCCGCACTGGCCGCCGCCCAAGCCACCGTCAATCGCATCACGGCGTCACGGGCTCAAGCCGAAGCCGGCGTTGCCCAGGCCGAAGCAGCCCTCACGCTGGCGAATCTCAACCGCAGTCGCGCCGAGATTCGTACCCCCATCGACGGCACCATCGCGCGGATCGATGTCGCCGTGGGCGATCAAGCCAACCCTGCCGGTCGTGCCGCCGTCCAGGTCGTCGACACGAACAAACTCCGCGTCGACGTGCTCATCAGCGACGCCGACATCGCCGCAGTGGCGGTGGGCCAGCAGGTCGATGTGACGGTCGATGCAGTATCGGGTCAGCAGTACACCGGTACGGTCTCGTTCGTCTCGCCCATCGCCTCGGTCGTCGGCAATGTGCGCTCGTACACCGTGCACATCGAGCTCGACGAAATCACCGGTCTGCGCGCCGGCATGAGCGCCCGCGTCAACCTACTCGGCCAATAACGGGTCCGCTTCCAACAACAGACACGTCCGCCACCAATCGCCCCACACGCCGTCGATCCGACCCGGCGTGTGGGGTAAATGCTGCAACCACCAGATGTGATGCGCCCGCATGTCGCCCCCACCCCATTCGCGGGCATCGACCAGCCGCGGCGGCGCACCCGCGGTCGCCGGGTAGTCGCGCCAACGGTCGCAGCTCGCCAGCACCGCCGTCCCCCGCCCCCATTCGTAGTCACGGGTGCTGTTGGGCGCAAAATGGACATTGCCACAGGCAGCCTGCCCCGGGTGCCGCTGGTCGTAGCGGGTGAACGCATCCCACAGGTTTTCGATGTCGGGCCGCCGTGCATACTGCGCCGCCATGATCGATTCGACGCGGTGGCCGAAGTTTTCGAGCATGCAACCCACGTCGCGCTCGTAGTTGAACCCCATGATGACGCTGTTGCGCCGGGCATCGGGCCGCAGAATGGGTGGCGCATTGCACCAGATCGCACTGGGACCAAACATCAGCGATTCGTATTCGCCGGCGTAGGGGAACGAAAAGACCCACACCTCGTCGTAGACGTCTCGGTTCAACAACGACACCAACTCGAAATGCTCGAGCCGCCGCTGGTAGTCGAGCGCATCGGGCTGGTGCATGTCGCGGCGGCTCCAACGTGACAGGTAGTCGGTCATCGTATAGCGAAACCCATCGATTTTCGGGGGGAACCACGGCGCGTCCAGCGCTCGCACAATCTGGTACGCCACCAATCCGTGACTCGCCGTCTTGATGTCGGCGATGTACTGCTGTGCCAGGACATAGGGGTCGTTCCACCCCATGTGCTGGTGGAGCCGCGTCTGCCCGTGGGTGACCCACGGATCATGGACAATCAGCAACACCCGTGGTCGATAGCGTACCGCCATGGAACTTCCTCGTCTACGCGCGTTTGCGCCCAATCGCCCTGATTTTCCATTGTACTGCGATAGTTCCGTGGTATACTTTGCACACGGACACACGTTCTGCAATGATTTATGCCCCCGTATGCTTGTGAGCAACGTATACGGTTCCTCAGCTCATCCTGTCGCCACCTACTCACTCCTCCCTCCCGGTGACACCACAGCTGCCGAAGCCGACATCGCCACTCGAAGTACGTGCGTCGTAGTGTTGTGCCTGTCATGCCCATCACAAGGAGTCTGGTGTGCCACGTATCCGCAGCAAATTACCGACGACCACGCCCGCACCCGCCGTCGAGGCGACTCCCCCCGTCGAAGTCGAATACGAGACGCCCAAGCAGGCCGCAGTGCGCTCGATTCCAGTCGCGACTGCACCCGCCGGGGCGGTCAACACCGACCCGCGGCCTGCCCTCCAGGTCGAATTCGAGGGCATGACCATCCAAGAACTGCGCGACATGGCCAAGTCCATCGGCGTCCAGTTTTCGAGCCATCACAAGAAACACGACCTCATCAAGCTCTTGCTCCAGGCACCGGCACCCGCCGGCA
>JBJOJU010000064.1:0-2615 GCA_046046485.1 Chloroflexota bacterium
GGCGACATAGACCGGCATACGCGTCTCGGCGGCGATGCGGCGATCGAGCCCGCGCAGCAATGCACCACCGCCCGCCAAGACGATCCCGTGTTCCATGATGTCGGCGACCAATTCGGGCGGCGTCTCTTCGATGGCGGCGCGGATGTCGGCCAAGATGGTGTTGATGGGCCCGACGATACCCTCGCGCAGTTCGACGCTCGAGACCTCGACCGATTTGGGAAGCCCCGTCAACGCGTCGCGGCCGCGCAACACGACCTTGAGTTCTTCTTCGAGCGGGTAGGCACTGCCGGCAGCGACCTTGGCACGCTCGGCCATACGCTCGCCGATGTGCAGGTTGTATTCGCGCCGGGCGAATTCGATGATCGCTTCGTCGATTTCGTCGCCCGCAGTGCGGATCGAGTGATTGACGACGATGCCACCCAGCGAAATAATCGCCACCTCGGTCGTGCCGCCACCGATGTCGATGATCATCGACCCGATCGGCTCGTCGACCGGCAACCCGGCCCCGATCGCGGCGGCCATCGGCTCTTCGACGACATAGGCGTCGCGCGCATTGGCGTTGAGCGCCGCGTCGCGGGCCGCCCGCATTTCGACCTGGGTCACGCCCGACGGCACGCCGATGACCACCCGCGGCCGCGGTGCAATCAAGCCGAACGACCGGTCGTGGGCTTTTTCGATGAAGTGTTTGATCATCTTTTCGACGACGTCGAAATCGGCGATCACGCCGTCTTTGAGCGGGCGCACCGCGATGATGTTGGCCGGCGTTTTGCCCACCATTGCCTTGGCTTCGGCGCCGACCGCGATGACGTCTTTGGTCTTGGAGTCGATGGCGACCACCGACGGCTCCGAGATGACGATGCCGCGCCCGCGCACGTGGACCAATGTATTGGCGGTACCGAGGTCGATACCCAGATCACGGCCGAATGCACCGAGCACTGAGTTGAGTGGATTGGAGAATCGCACAGAACACTCCTCATATGGACACTGATGGCGTGCGCACGGTGTGGCACGCGTCGTAGAAAAGCCGACCTTCGTCAGTGTTGCAACGGTGCATCGGTGAACGGACGGTCAGGTGTCGCAACGCGCGACGGCGATTAGTTATTCTTCGAAGACCGCTTTGACGCGGAACATCCCCAGATCGGTGTCGGCGCTGTTCTGCAACGCTGCCGACCGCTCCAATGAGGGCCAGTTGGCGTCGACACGGACCGCGTTGATGAGATCGGTCACCTGTGCGGTCGGTTCGACCCCGGTGACATCGACGGCCTGGAGCGCGCTGACATGCTCCAAAATCCGCGACAGTTGGTTTTGCATCGCATCTATTTCGGCATCGCTGAGGCGGAGACGCGCCAGATCTGCGACACGGACGACTTCGGCACGGGTTAATGACATTGGTGCACTCGCTCTCGGCTCATACTCTCGCTATAGTACCAGATATTCACGGCGTCACGGGGCAGGCGTCGCGGTGGCGGTCGGTAGTACTACCACCACCGTCGCGGTGGGTATTGCGACACTCGCCGTGGGCGTCGGGACTCCTTCGGTCTCGGTCGGTGGGTCGACGGTCGCCGTCGGTGTCAGCCCCTCGGCAGGCACGCTCGCCGTCGGCTCGGCGGCGATCACCGGCACGACGATGAGTTCGACGAAGGGCAATTTGGTCGGCCACCGCACCCCTTTCGGCGCGGATATCTGCACTTGCCGGTAGGGGTTCGCCGGATCCCACATCCCCACACTCACCCGCGCTTCGACACCGGCGAGCCCATTCCCCATCGCCGCTGCAGCAACCACGAATTCGACCAGGACGTTGGTCGGTACGGTGCGGAACACCAATCCCTCGGGTTGGTCGACGACCGTGATCGCCACCGGCACCTTGACCCGGACATCGCTCGTCAATTGCGCCACTGACACCCGCACCGTCACCGCATCGTCGCCGTAGACGACGTCTTTGTCGTCTTTGGTCCGTTGCGGCTTCAGGCGGACATCGAACGATTGGTTGGCGTCGAGGTTGTTCACATCGATGGGCTCGGTTTCGACGCTGCTGATGCCGTCGAATGCGTCCGATGCCACCGAGATCTGCACGGTGGCCGGCTCGATTTTCACATTGGTGATTTGATACCCCGCCTTGACCACACCCACCAAATCGGGTATCACCACCACGCGTTTGCTCCGCGACGCAGGGTTCATCCGCACCTGGATTTCGATGGTTTTCGCCGACGCCGTTACCCCGTCGACGATCGCCCCGTCGGCAGTCCGAGGGGTGATTTCGATGTCGGTCTTCACTTCTTCGGTCGTGTCGTCGCTGATGCTGTAGTTGTACTGGGCGTACGCAATCGTACTGACTTTGTTGGCAGGGCCGCTGTACACCACCTGGCCCGCAGCCGGCGACACCACCGACACCACCGGCGCGTAGTTTTCTTTGTTGTAGTTTTCGCTGATGGCGTTGCGCTGGATCGGGACCGATTTCTCGAGATACGAGTCGAACCGCAGCGGCAGGGTGATGACCTCGGGGCTGTGATTCACATAGCCCAGACTGTCCTCTGCTTTGATGTCGACGACCATCGTCTGCTCACCGATGCCCGCCCCCGACGCGTCGACGGTGGCACGCACGTTGATATCGGGTT
>JBJOJU010000057.1:0-2697 GCA_046046485.1 Chloroflexota bacterium
CGACGAAGTGCGCGCAGTGGCAAATGCATATGCCGATACGAGTATCCGCCTGACCCAAGCTGCTGGTGGCCGCGAAATCCTGCGCAACATGCTGGGTGGTGAGACCCGCCGTTCCCTCAACGGCGAACCCGCTCGCACGGTCTATGAGCGGCTGCTGCGCGTGATGGTCGAGTCGCATGTCTTCCGCTTCACGCGCCCGGTCGAGCTCCGCCCCGAGTTCACCCCGTTCGAGCAGCTGAGCGATTCGAACCGCAGTGATGTCATCCGCGAAATGGAGTACACGCGGCAGACGTTGCTCTACGAACAAGCCGCCACGGTCGAAGCGGCGACCATCGCCGGCATCCAGCACCGCATCGACACCATCAACGACTTCATCGGCGCAGCCACCGCACAATACCCGCGGGTCCGCTTCGAACCGACCGCATCGGATACCATTCATCGCTCGGTCACGGCCACCGAGGCCCCCCTCGTCCCGGTCTGGCCGGTGTGGGTCCTGGTGCTGGTAGCGCTCGCAGGCGGGGTCGCATTCGCAGCGGTCTTCCTGGTGATCGACCGCAGCATCGGCATCGTCGAACGAGTGCGCGAGATCTGGGAGTTCCGCATCCTGATTTCACTGCTGGTGCGGCGGTCGTTGCAGATGCGCTACCGCGGCCGGGTCGTCGGCTTTGCTTGGAGCCAGGTCGCGCCGATCATGCAGCTGTGTGTCTACTGGGCTGTGTATGGCTACATTTTCGATCGCAGCACGACACCGATGTTCCCGGTCTTTTTGGCGGTCGCACTGTTGCCGTGGGGGTACACCACCGATTCGGTCAGTCACGCGGTGCGCTGTCTGTGGGAAAACTACGCCCTCGTACGCAAAGCCTACTTCCCCCGCGAAGTGCTCCCCATCGCCTCGGTGCTGTCGAGTCTGGTCAACTACCTGCTGACATTGCCGATGCTGTTCGTGTTCATGTTCGCCTACCGCTATTTCACGACCGGCGAACTCGCCTTCCCCCTGCCGTGGTCGGCGCTCTACTTCCCGGTCATCCTCTTTCTGCATTCGCTGTTCATCTTAGGGTTATCGCTGTTTTTGGCGGGCATGAGCGTGGTGACCCTCGACACCATCCACGTCACCGGCATCGTGCTGCATCTCTGGTTCTTCTTGACACCGGTGATGTATTCGATGTCGAACATCCCCTACGAATTCGCCCGCTACTTCCGCTGGATCAATCCGATGGCGTCGTTCATCGAGTACTACCGCGAGATTTTCTACGGTCAGATCGTGGCGAACGGGCTGATGCCGACGCCCAATATCCCCGCGTCGGACTCGTTGCTCCGCAGTCTGATCACGTCGTTGGTGGTGTTCATCGTCGGCTACTGGGTATTCAACCGTATGCAGACGGTCATCATCGAGAGGATGTAACGTGGAACCCGTCATCGAACTCCATCACATCACCAAATCCTTCGAGATGCGCCAGGAAGGCGCCTCGCTGTGGCGCAACCTGGGTAATCGCCTGCGCGGCGAACCGGTCGTGGGCAGCACCCGAAAAGTCGTCTTGCACGATATCTCGTTCGAAATCAACCGCGGTGAACGCGTGGCGTTGATCGGGCGAAACGGCGCAGGCAAAAGCACGTTGCTCAAGATCATTTCGCGCATCCTCAAGCCCGACAGCGGCACCTTCGCCGTACGTGGCTCGATCACGTCGTTGCTCGAGCTGGGTGTCGGCTTTCACCCCGAGCTCACGGGCTCCGACAATATCTTTTTCTATGGCGCACTGATGGGTAAAAGCAAGAGCGACGTCAACCTCGTCTACGACGAAATCTGCGCCTTCGCCGACATCGGCAGCTACATCGAACAGCCCGTCAAACTCTACAGCTCGGGCATGTACCAGCGGTTGGGGTTTGCCTGTGCGTTCGCCATGCGCCCCGACATGATCATCGCCGACGAAGGGTTGTCGGTGGGTGATTTCATGTTCCAGAAAAAGTGCGAAGAGCGCATCCAAGACATCGTCCGCGACGGGTCGACATTCCTGATGGTCGCGCACAGCGCACACCAAGTCCGCCGCATCGCCGAGCGCGGAATCTGGCTCGAGGGCGGGCGGATCAAGCAAGACGGCCCGGTCATCGATGTCCAAGATGCCTACACCAAGTTTCTGATTGTCGAGAAAAGCCGGACCGACGCGGCGGCGAAGGCTGCCCGCGATGCACAGACCGCCCGCGTCGGCACTGCCATCGATGCCGACGCAGCGAGTACGGCGGCTCCTGCTGGCCCGTTGGTCCGCTTCATCGGTGCCAAAGCCCTCTCGGAAATCGCCGAGTGGGAGCCCAACACCACCTACGACATCATGCTGCGGTTCGAAACACTGGTCGACAGCATCGAAATCCGGCCGCGCATCCGCCTGACGTCGGTGGCCGACGAGCAGAACGTCGTCGAGAACAACTATATGGGCCAACCCGCCATGGAGTTCGCCGCCGGCACGCATCAACTCAAAGTCACCTTGCCGGTGCTGAATCTACGCGGTGGCATGTACCGCGTCGAAATCGACCTCTACGACGAGAGTTCGGCGCTCAAGCTGGCATCCAATCGGGACGTCGTCGTGCAGTTCAACCGCAACGCGCGCAAGCCCGACATCGCCCATCTCACCATCGGGACCATGAAGATCGAACCGATGGAGTAGTTGTGGACCAGCCGCTGCCTGCGCGACGCAGGCAGCGGCG
>JBJOJU010000130.1:0-2643 GCA_046046485.1 Chloroflexota bacterium
GGAGCGCATTCCCCACCCCGGGAATCGCCGAAATCACCGGCATCGACGTGCCGATCGCGACAATCCCCGCCATCAGCAGCAGCACCAGAATCAGCAATGAAAAGAAACTATCGCGCGAGAGCAGTTTCTCCGAGAGGGGGTTACTGGGAATATCACGCCAGCGCCACACCACCACCGCAGCACCCAGCACGATGATGATCAGCAGAAACGTAGTCATGATCCACTTCAGGCCCTCCTCGACGAACGAGTGCACCGAAAACGACGAGAGCACGCCGCTGCGGGTCAGAAAGGTCGAATAGAACACCAATGAGTAGGTCGCGACCGCCATGATCGCGTTCATACGCCGCATGCCACCGGTCGCACGTTGGACCAACATGCCGTGCATCAACGCAGCCACCACGAGCCACGGGACCAACGCCGAGTTTTCGACCGGGTCCCAGCCCCAGAAGCCGCCCCACCCGAGGGTCTCGTAGGCCCAGTAGCCACCGAGCAGCAACGCCAAGCCGAGAGTCGCCCACGACGCAATCGCCCACGGCAGTGCGTAGGTGACCCAACCGTCGTAGTCGCGCCGCCACAAGCCGGCGATGACGTACCCGTAGGGGATCGCCATCAAGGCAAAGCCGATAAATAAGATGGGCGGATGGATGAGCATCCACATGTTGTGCAGGGTCGGGTTGAGCCCTTTGCCGTCGACCGGCGGAATACCGTCTGCCGTCACGTGCAAAATAAACGGGTTGCGGATCAGCATAAAGATCAGCAACGCCGATTGAATCATCATCACTACCGAAAGCACGTACGGCTCGCTGTGGCGCGTCCGCCGTATCAAAAACTGTGCCCCGAGGATGCCCCACAGCGCCCAGATGACGAACGACCCGGGCTGACCGGCCCACACTGCCGCGACGCGGAAGTAGGGCTCGAGCTCCTGAGAACTGTAGTTGTAGACGTACTCGACGTCATACCGCTGCGCGACAAAGAGATAATTGAGCACTGCGACAACGGCGAGCACCCCCACCATCGACAAGCGCGTCCCCCAACGGCCATAGCGCAGCGCACCAGGGTGCCCGAGCGGCACAAGCACGTAGCTCACTGTCGCAAGCACCGCCATGGCAATCGTGGCCACGATTAGCAGGGTGCCAAAGAAATATACCGTCATCACCGGCTCGCTGTTCTAGTCTTGCGCTTTGACCTGGGTGTTCATCTGTTCCTGGTATTTCGAGGGGCACTTGACCAGAAGGCTTTCGGCGATGAAATCGCCGCTTTTCGCATCATAGTGACCAATCGCCACGATGCTGACCGCCTGCTCGAAATTCGATGGTTTCGGCTCGCTCGAAATCACCCGGATCATCTTGCCGGTCGAATCCTGCAGCAGAAAGGTAAATTTGCCTGCTTCGTTGTATTCGCCCTTCGAACCGAGGAACCCCGCGAGCTGCACACCCTGGGTCGATGTCGTCGCTTCGCTGATCTGGGTCGTGTAGGGGCGCATCGAGGCACTCAGGCCATAATAGCCCAGCACAATCGACAGCACCACGATCGCAATCCCGATGTAGTGGAGTGGTTTGAGGCCGCCGCGCTGGGCCGGCATCGTCGTCGTCGTCATGGTGACCTCCTAGGTGTTCGGGGTGCGGTGTTCGACACTGGCCTGGGGCAGTTGCTCACCGTTGGTCTGCGCGTGCGCGAGCAAACGAGAGAGTTCTTTTGCATGGGCATCGAGCCGCAACAAATAGACAAAAATACCGACCCATACGACCAATGCGACGGCCATGGCGATATAGATCGCGACCCCTGCATCGAGTATTACTTGCATCAGAGTGCCTCCATCGGGTGCAAAACCGCAGCGACATGCAGCAACGTCGCGCGGATCCGGTAGATCCACAGCGCCAAGAAGCCGAACGTCAGATTACTCAACAAAAAGACCCACAGCGTGCGTTGGTTGCTCAACAGCCCCGTCCCCGGTGCCTGCATATTCACCCGGGCAGTGCCTGCAGCCGCGTCGGCTTCGAGCAGTATCATCCGGAACGACTGCCCCGGGAACTCGGGACGATCGGCTGGTTTACCCTCGCTGTCGAGTGACGGCACGAGCAGCGCGTTGTCGGACAGCCCGGGCATCCGGACCTCGACAGCGGCTTTCGTCAACCCATCCACGCGCTCGAGTGATTTCAGTTCGACCACCACATCGCCCAGCTGGCCGATCTTGGCGCCGTTCAGGTCGAGGGTGATGCCTTCGCACTTACTCCCTTGCAGAAACGCACAGTTGGGGTGCAAGGTACTGTCGGCGACGCGCGGCGCCACGAACAGCAAAAACGGCATCGTCACACAGGCGAAAATGTTGTAGACCGCTGCCAAGCGCCGCTTCCGCGCCGGATCGTCGACCGACGACCGGACCGCGAAATAGGCTGCATAGATCAGCAGCAACACCAAAATCGACGTCTCGCGCGGGTCCCAGTTCCAGAACGTGCCCCAGACGACCTGCGCAAAAATCGCCCCCGTGACGGTGGCGAAGATACAGAACAAGGTACCCACTTCGGCAGCCGCGACCGCCGATGCGTCGTGTTTGGCCGATCGCGAGCGTAGATATGCCACGCTGAAGACCGCCGAGACCGCGTATGCCGCCGACGTCACCCAGGCGGTGGGTACATGGACAAT
>JBJOJU010000132.1:0-3557 GCA_046046485.1 Chloroflexota bacterium
ATCGTGGTCGGCTTTGCATCCACATCGAGCTACCGCGAGCGGGAGTGCTACGCCGGGATCGCCGAGTTTTCGGTGTATATCGAACGCGATTGGCGTGGCCAGGGCATCGGCCGCGTCCTCATCGCATCGCTCTGTGACGCCGGGCAGGCGGCGGGCTTTTGGAAGTACCTCTCACGCGTATTCGTCGAAAACCAGGCCAGCCGGTCGATGCTGCAGCACGCCGGCTTCCGCGAGGTGGGGATCTACGAACGCCACGCCCAGCTCGACGGGCGCTGGTACGACGTCGTCATTGTCGAAAAACACCTCGAACTGCCCCAAGACTGACCTACCTCCTCAGCAAGCTCTCATCTCGGCGCACTGTCATATGCATCTGCGTATTGTTACGATACGTAGCAATCTATTAGTGTCGCCTTTCCGCAACACTTCTGAATGAGACACCAGCTCGATGTCTCTGATTCGCCTGTGAATCACGAAGGAGTGCCTGATGCATATCCCCGACGGTTACCTCAGCCCTACAACCTGTGCTGCTCTCTATGCCGCTGCGACGCCGTTCTGGTATATCGCCGGCAAGCGCATCAAACAAACCCTTTCCATGCGCATGGTCCCGCTCCTGTCGGTGTTCGCCGCATTCACCTTCATCATCATGATGTTCAATCTGCCCCTCCCCGGCGGGACGACGGGGCACGCCACCGGTGCCGCATTGGCAGCGATCGTGCTCGGCCCGTGGGCAGCAGTGATCTCGGTGTCGATCGCCTTGATTATCCAAGCCGTGTTTTTCGGTGACGGCGGCATTCTGGCCATCGGCGGCAACGTCGTGACCATGGCCATCGTCGGCGTGTTTGTCGGCCACTACGTGTATCGGGCAGTCGCCGGCGCGAGCGAGGTGACCGCTCCCCGGCGCGTCATCGCGGCGGGTCTGGCTGGCTACCTGTCGATCAACGCAGCTGCGTTGCTGACGGCGGTCCTCTTCGGCATCCAGCCGATGTTCTTCAGCGACGCCAACGGTGCACCGCTCTACGCCCCCTACGGGCTCGACATCGCCATCCCCGCCATGATGATCGGCCATCTGGGCATCGCCGGTCTCGCCGAGATGTTCGTGACCGCGGGTGTGGTGGGCTATCTTCAGCGCAACGATGTCAGCCTGCTGAGCCTCAACAGCGCCGCGACTCCGGCTCCCGCCGGCGCCAGTGGCGTCTGGTCGGGCGCCCGCACGATGTGGGTCGTCATCGCCACCCTGCTCATCCTGACTCCACTCGGCCTCATCGCCAGCGGCACTGCCTGGGGCGAATGGGGCGCCGACGAGCTCGTCGAACTCGACGGCGGGCAGACGCTCACAGCTGCCCCGGCTGGCCTGCTGCGGTTTGCCGATATCTGGCAGGCACCGGTCCCCGATTATGCAGTTTCATTTGTCAATAACGAACAATTCGGCTACATTTTGTCGGGCGTCATGGGTGTTGGTTTGATTATTTTGACGATGATTGTCATCTCGGTCCTGACGCAGCGCTTCGGCCGTATCGGTCGCCAATCCAACAGCTGATCTCCCCCGACCTTTTCCTGGCTTCTTCCTCACTCCCTCCTCTGCCAGAGAGTATCCAGTTCGATAGAAACCGTGACGCAGCGCAGCACCTGCCGCTGCGTCACACCACGCAGGAGTCTCTTATGGGCGGTGAGGCACACCACGGCAAACGCCGTGGCACGTTTATCCAACGGACCATCGACGCGCTCCACGAAACGATGGAGCGGTCACTCTACGCCGAACACACCGCCGAAGGGCGGGGCTTTCTGCAGACCCTCGACCCACGCGTCAAGGTCGTCAGCGTGCTGGCGATCATCGTCACCGCGGCAGCGGCGCGACACCTCGACGTCGTGGCGGTGATTGCCGGGCTGACCCTCGTGCTCATCGTCGCCGGGCGCATTCCGCTGTCTGCGCTGCGACCGGTCTGGATCGGCATGTTCGTCTTCAGTGGGCTCATCGCTGCGCCAGCGATTTTTCTGACGCCCGGGCCCAGTCTGGCGACCGTTCCGTGGTTGGGATGGTCGGTGTCGGCATACGGGTTGCGCAGCGCAGCGCTGTTGGTGATGCGCTCGGAGCTCAGTATCACCTACTCGGTCGTGCTTGTGATGACGACGCCGTGGAACCACATCCTCAAATCGTTCCGGGTCTTGGGTGTGCCCACTTTGGCGGTGGTGATCATGGGCATGACGTATCGCTACATCTTTCTCATGCTGCAGACCGCCAGCGACATGTTCGAAGCTCGCCAAGCGCGGATGGTGGGCACCCTCGACGACGCGACGTCCCGACGCTTGGCATCGGCGACCGTGGGTGTCTTGCTCAGCAAGAGCTTCCAACTCAGCAACGATGTCTATTTGGCCATGCAGTCACGCGGCTACCGGGGTGATGTGTATGCCCTCGACGATTTTGCACTGAAGACAACGGACTACGTCGCCATCCCACTCGTCACCGCTGCTGTGGCGGTGGGGCTCTGGTACGGCGCTTTCTGATAGACAACGAGGCAGGGATGGACGCAGTTTTTACACTCGACAACGTGACCTATGCATACGCCCAGAGTAGCCAACCGGCGCTCAACGGGATTTCGCTGACCATCACGCGCGGCCAACGCGTGGCGATCATGGGCGCCAACGGCTCGGGCAAGTCGACGCTCCTGCGGGTGCTCGACGGCCTCTACTTCCCCAGTAGCGGCAGCGTGCAGGCCTTCGGCGAGCCGCTCGACGAACACCGGCTGATGGACGACAAAACCGCCCAGGCCTTCCGGCGCCGGGTTGCGTTTGTCTTCCAAAACCCCGACATCCAGCTCTTCAACCCGACCGTCTTCGACGAAGTCGCCTTCGGCCCGCTGCAGCTGCGTTGGGACAAAGAGACCATCCTGCGCCGCGTCGCCGAGACGCTCGACACGCTCGAAATCAGCCATCTGCGCGATCGGGCTCCCCACCGCTTGTCAGGGGGCGAAAAGAAACGCGTCGCGTTGGCGTCGGTCTTGGTGCTCGACCCCGAAGTCATCTTGCTCGACGAACCGACCGCCGCGCTCGACCCCAAAAGCCAGAGCATGGTCGTTGACTTCTTGGTGGGCTGGGCCAACACGGGCAAAACAATCGTGACTGCGACCCACGACCTCGACACCGTCACCGAAATCGCCGACGACGCATATATCTTCCGCCAGGGCTCCATCGTGGCACACGCCGCCCCGGCGACCCTGCTGCGCGACCATGCATTGCTGCTCAGCGCCAACCTGGTGCACGCCCATCACCACCACCACGACGGCGTGCCCCACACTCACCCCCACGATCATCGCGGCCACGACACGCACACCCACGACTAATCACTACCATCGTCTGTCGTAAAAGACAGAGGTGCTGTGGTATTATGCGTGAGTGTGTCGCGCAAGAACGGGGACGTTGTGCAGAAAATCCCTTGGTCATGGGTAATCGCGGTGATCCTCGTGGGGGTCATCGGTTGGCTCGGGTATTCGACCTGGGCCGAACTCATCCACGCCTACGAGCTCCTCAAGACGGCTGATCCGCTCTGGATCGGTGTCGCA
>JBJOJU010000210.1:0-4189 GCA_046046485.1 Chloroflexota bacterium
GGAGCGATGGTCGGTTCTGCGGTGGCAGTGGGGACCTCGGTCGGAGCGATGGTCGGCTCTGCGGTGGCAGTGGGGACCTCGGTCGGAGCGATGGTCGGCTCAGGCGTCGACGTCGGCGGGACGCTGGTGGCAGTGGGCGGGACCGCGGTAGCGGTGCGGGTCACCGTGGGGCCGACCCGGGTCGGGACACGGACGTTGGCGATGCGGCTGACAGCACGGGTCCCCAGGCTGTCGGTCACGACCAGGTGGTAGGGGTAGGTACCGGCGGTCGCATTGACGATGCGGATGCTGGCGACCCGACCCGTCCCGACTGCTGCACCGGGGGCTGCAGGCGTGCCGCTGTACCAGGTGTAGGTCAGGGCTCCGACGCCACCGGTTGCAGCGCCACTGAGGGTGAAGAGGGCATCGGCACCCGACCAACGAGCGGTGACCAGGGTGGTCGAGCTGATGATCTTGATCGGCGGTGCGACGATGGTGACCGTGGCAGTGCGAGAGGTGATGGTCTCGCCGTTGGCATCGATGACTTCGACGCTATAGGTGTGGACCGGGTCGGTGATGTCGTTGAGCACTGCCGTGTAGTTCTGGCTGGTACCCACCGCGTTGCCGTCTTCGTACCACGTGTAGCTGTACGGTGCGGTGCCGCCGCGGACCCGGCTGCGCAGGGTGGTGCGGGTGGCGGTGGTGCCGCGCCAAATCACCGAGGCGTCGGTCGGTTCGGTCACGAATGCCAGCGGTTCGAGCTCGATGCTGACGTTGATGGTCGACGAATCGACGACGTCACCGTTGGCATCGGTCACCTGGGCCCAGTAGGCGTAGATGCCGGGCAAGAGGTCGAGTTCGATCTCGTTGCCGGTGTCGAACGGCAGGCTCATGTCGCCGCTATTGCCTTCGTACCAGATGATGTCGTAGGGCTTGGTACCGCCTTCGGCACGGATTTTGAGTTCGACTTCCTTGTGGCCGTCGCGGGCGATCAGGTCTTGGTCGCCGGTCTGCGAGCTGATGGCCAGCGGGATGCTGCCCGGCGTCAAGAATTCGACCTGCGCTTCGTTCGAATCGATGCTGTTGCCGGCCCGATCGGTGATGTTCGCCCAGTAGGTGTACGTGCCCGGGGTGATGGTGATTCTCGCTTCGTTGCGGCTGCTGACCGGGCTGCTGGTGTCGCCCAGGCTGCCCTCGTACCAGGTATAGCTGTACGGGCGCATGCCACCTTCGGCTTCGACCTTGAGCTCGATCCGCTTGCTGGCGTCACTCGACTCGAACGAGATGTCGCGCGGCTGACGCTTGATGGTCAACGGCCGGGTGCTGCTGCCACCGCCGCCACCGGGGCGACCATGGTCGGACGGCCGGCTGGGTGCAGCCATCACCAACGTCGGCACCAGAGCCGCGATGATTGCTACGATTGTTAAAAGCTTTCTCATGTCTTCCTCCGTTATTCCCCCGAGGTTCCCTCGTGCTGGTCAGACGACTCGGTGTAAGAAATAGTTCCGCGTTTCGGTGAAAAACCCCACACCGCAAGCTGGGTGTTTACTTGTTTTCGGGCATCCTGATGGAAAAAAATACTTCGAAAATCAAGGGTTCATTTATTCGGTCGCTCTGGACGTTCACGCGACACCAAAAAAGACTTTGCAACTGACGGAACTTTTTTCCCCCTTGCAACGTCCCCGTGCGCCGACATGGGCCGGCGCGAAATCTGAATAATGTCTCACGAATGTTTGACGATGGTACGGGCCAACACGGGTGCGACGCCGATGTAGGCTTCGGGGGTGAGGGCACGCAACTCGGCTTTGATGACGTCGGCCACCGGCAGCGTCTCGATGAATGCGTGCAGATCGGTCAGGGTGACGGTGGTTTTGCCCCGGGTGAGGCTTTTGAGGAGTTCGTAGGGCTCGTGGATGCGCTCGCGTCGCAAAATGGTTTGATACGCCTCGGCGAGGACTTCCGGGTGCGCCACGACGCCGGCGTACATGGCGTCGCGGTTGGGGCTGCACTTGGCCAGGCCTTTGGCGGCACGCGTACAGCCGATGAGCATGTGCCCGAAGGCGACGCCCAGGTTCCGCAGCACTGTGCTGCCGGTCAGGTCGCGCTGCAGGCGCGACACGGGCAATTTGCGGGCGAAATGCTCGAATAGCGCGCTTGCCATACCTAAGTTGCCTTCGGAGTTTTCGAAGTCGATCGGGTTGACCTTATGGGGCATCGTCGACGAACCGACCTCGCCGGCCTTGGGTTTTTGCACCAAAAAGCCGTCCGAAACGTAGCGCCAGAGGTCTTGGTCCATGTCGATGAGGATGGTGCAGATGCGGCGCAGGGCGTCGCAGACCTCGGCCAGGCTGTCGGAGGGCTCGACCTGGGTGGTGAGCATGACCGGCTCGAGGTCGAGCACGCGCACGAACGCCCGCGAAAAGAGCACCCAGTCGACGTCGGGCATGGCGACGACGTGGGCGGCGAGCGTCCCCGTCGCGCCGTTGAGTTTGCCGGTCAGGGGGATGGCGTTGAGGGTGTCGCGGGCGCGCTGCAAGCGGGCCAAAATCACGGCCATCTCTTTGCCGAAGGTCGTCGGGGTGGCGATTTGGCCGTGGGTGCGGGCCGGCATCACGGTGGTGGCTTCTTCGAGGCTGAGGGCGTGCAGGTGGTTCATCACCGACCCGATAGCGGGCGACATGACCGTGTCGCGGGCTTCGCGCACCATCAGTGCATACGCGAGGTTATTGACGTCTTCGCTGGTGAGCCCGAAGTGGACCATTTCTTTCAGATGGCCCAGTTGCAGGGCATCGAGGCGGTCGCGGATCCAGTATTCGACGGCTTTGACGTCGTGGTTGACGCGGGCGTCGTGGGCGGCGATGGCTGCGGCGGCGTCAGGGCCGAAGTGGCGGTAGAGGGCGCGCAGTGCATCGACCTGGTTGGGTTCGAGGTTGGCGACGGCGACGACGGGCCGGGCTTTGCAGAGCATGATGAGATATTCGATTTCGACCCGCACGCGGTAGCGCATGAGCGCACTCTCGGCGAAGTAGCCCGCCAAAATCGCGACGTCGCCGTGGTAGCGCCCGTCGAGCGGTGAAAGTGCCGTTAATCGATCAGTCATGTCACCCCCTTATGTGCCGTCTGTGTCTATTGTACCGGAGTGCGCGTCGGCTGGGCACTCGTGGTGGGGCAGTGGCGCACGCGGCAGAGCGGTGTAGCTGCGATCGGTGCGCAACTGCACGCTGATGCGCTCGCCGACGGCGTGTGGTGCCCGTGCGTCGCTGCGACAGACGATGGTACTGCCGTCGTCGCAGCGGCAGCTATGCTGATACGTCGCGCCTTCGTAGGTGGTGGCGGTGACGGTGGCGTTGGGTGCTGTGTCCGGCACGATGACCAGGTCTTCGCAGCGCACCACCAGCGCATGCTGGGGTGGGACGTGGGTCAGTGGCATGCGCAGCGGTGCCTTCCCGAGGATGGTCATTCCGCCGGCATCGGCGGCGAGCGGGGTGGCGGGACCGAGGAGCTGGGCGACGTCCCAATCGGCGGGGTCGTTGTAGAGTTCGTGTGGCGTGCCGATCTGGCGGATCCGCCCGTGGTCGAGCAAGACGATGCGGTCGGCGATCGCCAGTGCTTCGGGGACGTCGTGGGTGACCAACACGGCAGCGGTCTGACTCTGGCGCAACGAGGCGACGATGTCGGCGCGGACGGCTCGGCGCACCGCCGGGTCGAGCGAACTGAAGGGCTCGTCGAGCAGCAAGAGGCGGGGCTGAGGTGCCAGGGCCCGGGCGATGGCGACGCGCTGCTGTTGCCCACCCGACAGTGTGTGCGGGTAGGCGGCGTGGCTCGCCGACATCCCAACGGCTGCGAGGCAATCGACGACCCGGCGCGCCCGCTCGGGGGGTGTGCAGGACCGCAACCCGGCGTCGACGTTTTCGGCGACGGTCATATGGGGAAAGAGCGCGCCTTCTTGGAAGACCATGCCGATGCCGCGGCGGCTCGGCGGGTGGCCGGTGGTCATGGTGACACCGGTGAAGGTGATGCGGCCGCGGTCGGGGGCGTCGAGCCCGGCGATGAGGCGCAGGGTAGTGGTTTTGCCGGAGCCGTTGGGTCCGAGCAAGACCACGACTTCTGCCCCTGCGACCGAAAACGTCACATCGGTGAGGATGGGGTGCTGCGTGATGGGGTGGGCGCGCGAGACGCTATCGAGGGAGAGGAGTGGCTGTGTCATGCC
>JBJOJU010000231.1:0-2868 GCA_046046485.1 Chloroflexota bacterium
CCGTCAGCGCCGCCGAAATGTTCGCTTCGGGGATGCACAGCCTCCGCGGCGCCACCCTGGTGGGTACCACGTCAGCCGGCAACACCGAAAACCTCTACCCCTACGACTTCGACGACGGCGCGGTCCTCTGGCTGGCCGAGGTCCTCTTCCGTCAGCGCAACGGCACCTACGTCGACAACGTGGGCGTCACCCCCGACATCGAGGTCCCCGATGACACCGACATCACCGACCTCGCCCACGACCCAGCACTGCAGGCGGCACTCGCGTCGTTCCCGTAGCAAATCTCTCACCTCAGATGTTCATTTCGTCTGATTTTTCGTTTGCGTACGATAAAAATAAACGTTTGTTAAAAATTATATATACGCAGTCCGTGCGAGCTATCGGTGGAAATTCCGCAGCTAGCTACCCGTGGAACTCACCGGTTCGGGTGAAAATGCGTACCTTGCTCGATCGCTGCACGGGGTAGGAGCGTTGGGTTCTGTGCTTTGTAGCGGTCGAAAACGGGCGGGCACGGCATTTTTGACCAAGTCTGCCAGCTGCACAGCTCGAGATTGCAGGTTAGTCCCCAGCGCGTTTTCGCGCAGCCACGTGAACAATCTGCCCGCAAGAAGCCCGCACCGACCGTCGGTTATTTCGGGTTACATGCGTTTTTTTCGTCGAAAAATCACCACAGACAACACAGGAAATCCCGGCAGCGCGTGCGATTTTCACCAGATACGCATGCTATGACGCGGGACACACACAAACGCGCCCCCGTCGAAACGGAGGCGCGCTGGACGACACGGGCTAGGCGGGGCGGCGGGTGTGCCAATCGGTCTGGCGCTGGTAGGCGTCGGACACGGTCAACAACTGGGTTTCGCTGAAGGCGGGCCCGATGAGCTGCAACCCGATGGGCAAGCCGTTATCGAACCCACAGGGCACCGAGATGCCGGGCAACCCGGCCAACGACACCGGCAGCGTGCAGACGTCTTGGAGGTACATGGCCACAGGATCGGCAGTGTTGTCGCCGAACTTGAACGCGACATTCGGCGACGTCGGTGCGGCGATGATGTCGCAGGTCGCGAATGCGCGGTCAAAATCCTGGCGGATGAGCGTGCGGACCTGCTGGGCCCGCTTGTAATAAGCGTCGTAGTACCCGGCCGACAGGGCGTAGGTGCCCAGCATGATGCGCCGGCGGACTTCGGGGCCGAACAAATCGCCGCGGGTGGCGTCGAGCTGCTCACGGTAGCTGTCACCGGCACTGCGGCTCCCGTAGCGCACACCGTCGAACCGTGCCAGATTCGACGACGCCTCAGCAGTCGCCACGATGTAGTAGACGGGCAACGCGTAGCCGCTGTGGGGCAGCGAAATCTCGGTCAAGACTGCACCGAGCTCTTTGAGCACGCCGATCGCGGCGCGCACAGCAATCTCGGTCTCTTTCTGCATGCCCTCGACAAAGAGCTCGCGGGGAATGCCGATGCGCAGGCCCTTGAGGGCGTCGCCTGCCAACGCCAGGGCCGCGAGGTAATCGGGCACCGCCAACGGCGCAGATGTGGCGTCGTGGACGTCGTGGCCGGCGATGACCTGCAACATCATGGCGGCGTCACGGGCGCTCCAGGCCATCGGCCCGATTTGATCGAGCGACGACGCGAATGCGACCGCGCCGTAGCGCGACACGCGGCCGTAGGTCGGTTTCAGGCCGGTGATTCCGCACAACGACGCCGGCTGACGAATCGAACCACCCGTGTCGGTGCCCAAGGTGCCGGCTGCCATGCCTGCTGCCACTGCAGCGGCCGATCCGCCCGACGACCCACCAGGCACATACGCGGTGTTCCACGGGTTGCGGGTGAGCTGGAACGCGCTGTTTTCGGTCGACGAACCCATCGCGAACTCGTCCATATTGAGTTTGCCCACGATGATGCCGCCGGCGTCTTTGAGACGTGCCACGGCGGTCGCGTCGTAGGGCGGGATATAGCCGTCCAGCACCTTCGAGGCACAGGTCGTGGGTAAACCCTTGGTCGACAAGACGTCTTTGATGCCCAGCGGAATCCCCAGCATGGGGGTGCGCTCGCCGGCGCGCAGCCGGGCGTCTGCGGCCTGGGCTTGTGCCAGCGCCCCGTCGCTGTCGACGTGCAAGTAGGCGCCGACCGTCGCGTCGTGCGCGCCGATCTGCGTGAGGACCGCTTCGGTGAGTTGGACTGCACTGACGGCGCCGCTGTCGAGTTGCGTCCGCATATCGGCAATGCTCAGGTGGTGTCGCTGCATACCTATATCCCGTTCAATACCCGGTGTTGCGACCGGTCACGATATCGACAAAGGTCTTGATGCAAATCTTGATATCGAAGAGCAGTGACCAGTTCTCTACATAGTATAAATCGTATCGGGTGCGGTCTTCGATACTCGTGTCGCCCCGCAACCCATTCGCCTGTGCCCAGCCGGTGATGCCGGCCTTCTGTTGGTGGCGCCGCATGTAATAGGGTATCTCTTGGCGGAAGCGCTCGACGTACAGCTCTTGCTCGGGTCGCGGCCCGACCACCGACATTTCGCCGCGGATGACGTTGATGAAATTGGGCAGTTCGTCGAGCGACGTGCGCCGCAGGAATGCCCCGGTGCGCGTCTTGCGCGGGTCGTCTTTGGTCGTCCACGACGCCAACTTGGGCGCGTCGACCCGCATCGTGCGGAACTTGATGGTGGGGAAGGGGATGCCGTCGATGCCCACCCGCGGTTGGATGAAAAACGCCGGGCCCGTCGACTCGAGCTTGATGAGCACGGCGATGAGCATCATGATCGGCGCGGCAAACAAGAGCACCAGCGCCGCAAAGCTGACGTCAAACAACCGTTTGAGCGCTTTATTGAATGGATTCGCCAGCGCACCGTTGCGGACGTTGA
>JBJOJU010000073.1:0-4007 GCA_046046485.1 Chloroflexota bacterium
TAGATGGGGCGCCCGGCCAGCTTGGCGCGACCGCCCAGGAAGCCCAGCTCGATGAGGAAGGCCGATTCGACGACGGTGCCGCCGGCCATTTCGACCAGCGCACAGGCGGCGGCGATGGTGCCCCCAGTGGCGAGCAGGTCGTCGATGACCACGACCCGGGCGCCGGGTTTGAAGGCGTCGCGGTGGATTTCGAGAGTCGCCGTGCCGTATTCAAGGGCGTACTCGAGCTTGTACGTGTCGGCCGGCAGCTTGCCCACTTTGCGCACGGGCACGAGGCCGATGCCCAGGGCATACGCCAGCGGTGCCCCAAAGATGAACCCGCGCGATTCGATGGCCACCACCGCGTCGATCTGCATCGGCCGATACCGCTCCACAAAGACGTCGACGGCTTGGTGCAAGGCTGCGCCGTCACGCAACAGTGTCGTGATGTCTTTGAATTGGATGCCGGGGATGGGGAAGTCGGGCACGTTGCGGATATGCTGTTCGAGCGCTGAACTCATGGCTGATCGGTTCCTTCGAGTAAGAGGCGGAGCTGGCTGTCGGCAGTGGTGATCGCATCGGCCGGCGACACGACGCCCGCCAAGACCTGGCGTACCGCCGTTTGCATCACACGCTGTACATCATAACGCAGCAGCGCCGGCGCTGTGGCTGTCGCCCCGGCCGCCGCCGTCGCGATCGCCGCAGTCACACTACCGCTGGGGAAGGGGACGCCGGTGATGACCGGTTGGTAGCCGCTGGTGGCGAGTTGCGCTTGCAGGCTGGGGTCGAGGAACGCGGTCAAGAAGGCTTGCGTCGCCCGGGCCTCGGCGGTACTGAGGTGTTGGTTGACGACGAGGGCACTGCTCTGCAGCGTGGGGGTGGGCGCCTGGCCGGTTTCGCTGAGGGTGGGCAATGCTGCCACGCCCACGTGGTCGCCCCAGACGCGTCGATAGGTATCGACGCGGTCCGAATGGTCGACGACCATCGCCAGCTGGCCAGCTCCGACGGCACGCTCGACCAGAAAGACGCCGTTGAGGCGCGCAAGCAGCTCGGGGTCGTTGTTGCGGGCGGCCAGCCACGCCAGCCAGGCTTCGGCACCGGGGCGGCCACTGCCTCCCAGGGTGACCCGGCCACGATCGTCGACGACGCTGCCGCCGTGGGCAGTCAGGTACCCGCCCATGGTATCGACGCTCAGATCGGTGCCGAAGCCCCATTCGGGTGGGTTGTGCAGCGCGCGCCCGACGGTGAAGAGATCGGCGGTGGTCGTGGGCACCTGCAAGACCGCCCGCGTATTGTAGAAGAGCACCGGCAGGCTGTAGCGCACGGGTACCCCGTACCAATGCATCTGCCCGCTGCGGTCGGTGGCTTGGGTGGTGGCGCGCAGATTGGCCGGGATGCGTTCGCGGATGGGGACCGGCAGCAGCGCGTCGAGGGGTAATGCAGCATCGCTGGCAGCCAAGCCGGGCAGCTGGTTGTTGTGCAGCAGCGCAAGGTGGGGACCGCGGTTCTGTTTCCAGGCCGTTTCGACGTCGGTGGCGATGCTGCTCAGCGGCATGCGCTGGAGTACCAGCGTGACGCCGCTCGTGGTCGCGGCCGCTTGCAGCACTGCGCTGTAGGCATATTCGTCGCTCCCGCCCAGGGCATGCCAGACCACCAGCGTGGTGGCGCTGGTGGGGGCCGGGGTCGCGGTCGGGGCGACAGTGGTGGGGGTACTACACGCGCTGACAAAGGGGAGGAACAGCGCGCACCAGAGCAGCACGCCGACCCAACGCTGGTGGTGGTGCGGCGGCTGCCGGTGTGTCATTGGTCAGACCTCGAAGCGTGCGCGCGGGATGAGCGCCGGGGCATCCATCCCGTCGGTGATGTAAGCGTAGTCGGCGGTGGGGTTGGTGCTCATGGCATAGTGGCGCCCCTGAGCATCCATGGCGACCATGTTCATGTTGATCTTGTCTTTGGGCATGCCCAGGTTGCGCATGTCGACGAAGGCGCTATGGACTGCTTCTTCGACGCTCATGCCGAAGCGCATGTTCATGACGGTGGTCCGAGCAAGACTGGTGCGAATCGCGATTTCGCCCAGGCCGGTGCAGGCTGCTGCGCCGTAGCGGTTGTCGCAGTAGTTGCCTGCGCCGATGATGGGCGAGTCGCCCAGGCGGCCCGGGTACTTCCAGGCCCAGCCGCTGGTCGACACCGACGATGCCATGTCGCCGTGGCCGTCGATGGCGATGAAGTTGACGGTGCCGGCGACCTTCTGGGGGTCGGTGGCCAAGGCACTGGCCTGGCTGATGAGGGTCTTGATGTTGGCGAGGCCGTCGCTGGCCCACTGCGGGCCGAACTTGCCCGCCAACCCGTCCTTCCAGGTCTTTTCGGCTTCGGGGCTGAGCAGATTCTCGACGATGAAGCCCTTTTCTTTGGCGAACATCTGGGCGCCTTCGCCCACGAGCATCACGTGGTGGAGTTCTTCCATCACTTTACGGGCGACACTGATGGGGTGGCGGTAGCCGCGGATGGCGCCGACGCAGCCGGCGCGCAGGTGCTTGCCGTCCATGATCGACGCATCGAGCTCCACGACACCCAGCACGTTGGGGTAGCCGCCGTAGCCCACCGAATTGTCGAGCGGGTTATCTTCGACGGGCCAGCAGCAGGCTTCGACCGCTTCGATGGCGGTGCCGCCTTTTTTGAGGATATCCATTCCGAGCTTCAGACCGATGTCACCGTTGGCACTGGCAATGATAATCACGTCGCATCCTCTCTGATGTGGGTGTCGGGTCTATCTTTGATATTGGGCGAACAGCACGACGGCGTTCTGCCCACCAAAGCCAAAAGCGTTGACCATGGCCGTGCGCACCCGCGTCGGGCGCGCGGCGTTGGGCACATAGTCGAGGGTGCACTCGGGGTCGGGCGTCTCGAGCCCCATCGTGGGGGGCACGATCTGGTATTCGATGCTCTTGACCGCGGCCACTGCCGCCAACGCGCCAGCCGCACCCGCGGTGTGCCCCAGCATCGACTTGATGCCGCTGACGGCGATGTGCGGGGCGTGGTCGCCGAAGGCGGTATAAATCGCGGCTGTCTCGGCGCTGTCGTTCATACTCGTCGCCGTCGCATGTGCCGAGATATGGTCGATATCGGTCGGCTGCAGTTCGGCGTCTTCGATGGCGCGGGTCATCGCCAGCGCGGCGTACTTGCCACCGGGGGCAGGTGCTGTGAGGTGAAAGGCGTCTTCGGTGGCTCCGAAGCCGACCAGCTCGGCGTAGATGCGCGCACCACGGGCCAGGGCGTGGTCGAGTTGCTCGAGGATGAGGACGCCGCAGCCCTCACCACCTGCGGTACCCTTCCGATTGGCATCGAAGGGCCTGACGGCGCGGCTCGGGTCGTCGCCGGCGGGGGCGATGGCGCCGATGACGCCGAACGCCATGGCGTTGAGGGCGGTCACCCCGGCGTCGCTGCCCCCTGCGATCGCGATGGTCGCATCGCCGCGCTGGACCATCCGAAACGCCTCGCCGATGGCGTAGGTACCCGTCGCACAGGCCATCACAGGGGTGGTGTTGGGACCGTGCAGATCGTGCGCGATGGCCACGTGACACGAACCCATATTGTAGATAAAGGTGGGTAGGTAGAGGGCGTCGACGCGTTTGTGCTGCCGTGCTTCGAAACTGAGCGTCTGCTGCTCGACCTCGGCCGTGCCTCCCAGCGAGGTGCCGATGACGACGCCCACCCGGGTGCGATCGACCTGTTCGAGGTCGAGGGCGGCGTCGCGCAGGGCTTCGCCGGCCGCAGCCAAAGCAAATTGGGCGAAGCGCGCGGTGCGCTTGGCGGTCTTGGGGTCCATATACTGCACCGGGTCGAAGTCTTTGACCTCGGCGGTGATCTGGTAAGGGATGTCGGTGTGGTCGTAGCGAGTCGCATATGCGACGCCCGAACGCCCGGCGAGGAGCCCCTCCCAAAAGGTCGCGACGTCGTTGCCGATCGGGCTGACTGCGCCGAGCCCGGTGACCACTACCCGGTGTTGGATGAGTCGTGCCATATGCACC
>JBJOJU010000306.1:0-5434 GCA_046046485.1 Chloroflexota bacterium
GCCATCACCGAATTCGTCGTCCCCAGATCGATCCCGATTACCTTGGCCATGCGTACCTCATCTCAGGCTGTGCGACGCGTTCCCTCGTGAGCAGTGGTCAGCTTTTCTGCCCGACTTTTACCATCGCCGGCCGGAGGACTTTTTCGCGCAACAGGTAGCCGCGCTGCAATTCGCCCACCACCAAGCCGTCGTTGTCGGCGTCGCACGGTTCGTAGGCGATTGCCTCGTGTTGGTTGGGGTCGAAGGGTTGACCGACGGCGGGCACCGGTGCCACGCCTTCGCTCTCGAGGAGACTGCCCAACTTCTGGGGAATGAGCAGGAAGCCTTTGTACCACAGCGAACCGGCGACGTCCGGTGTCACACTGGCGGTGGCGCGCTCGATGTCGTCGACGATGGGCAGGAGCTTGAGCAAAATCGCCGCACCCGCCCGGCTGATGAGTTCGATGCGTTCGGCGTCGTAGCGACGCTTGAGGTTCTTGTAGTCGGCCGTCGCCCGTAAGTAGGCGTCTTTGTGGTCGGCGGCTTCCTTCTCGAGTGCCTCGATGCGGGCCTGTAGTTCGGCGACCTGCGCTGCAGCAGCGGTCGATTGTTCGTTCGATTCGGGCGTCGGTGTGTCGGTCATGTCATTCTCCCTGTGGTTGTGCGTGCTGCGCGGCGTCGCGTTCGGTGCGCGGTTCGCCGTGGAGGTCATACACCAAATCGCTCATCACCTCGGCGATGTGTCGCACCGTGGCGATGGCTCGTGCATACGGCATGCGGGTCGGTCCGACGACCCCCAGCACACCGACCATTTCGTTCTGCATGCCATATTTGGCCAGCACCATACTCACTTCGCGCAGATCGGGACGCTGTGATTCGGCACCGATGAAGACTTGGACCCCGTCGCTCTGCGTCACCTGGGGGATCAACGGCGCCAACGCACTGCTCGACTGGACCAGCTCGAGCATCTGTTTGACGCGTTCGGTCTGCGCAAACTCGGGCTGATTGAACATCTCGAGCAACCCATCGGAGCGGATGTCGACCTGCAATGCTTCGTCGTACAACCGCAGCGTCGTACTGACCAGTTCGACGACCTGACGCAGGACGCCGGGGTGCCCATCGCCCGTGCCATCCATGCGCTCCCGCACTTGGTTGGCCGTCGCGTCTTGGCAGAGCGTATTGATGTGGTTGGCGATGCGCTGCAACTCGTCGCTCGACAGAATCGCGTCGGTGACGCAGGTCTGCTGGCGGACCATACCGTCGTGCAGCACCAGCACGACCAATACCACTGCATCGTGGATCGGCACGAGGTGCACGTGGCGCAGGCGGACCACCGGCCCACGGGGGGGCAACACCACCGAGACGTTCTGGGCTGTACGGGCCATCACCGACCCCGCCATGTGGATCCACTGGTCGAGGGTGGTCTGGGCCGTCAGAAACTGCTGTCGGATTGCCTGGGCTTCGTGTTTCGGGAGCTCCGGCCGGTCCATCAGGTTTTCGACGAAAAACCGGTACCCAGCATCGGTCGGGACGCGCCCGGCCGACGTGTGGTAGTGGGTCAAGTAGCCCAGCTCCTCGAGCGCCGAGAGTTCGTTCCGAATCGTCGCCGACGAAACCGACATGCCGTGGCGGCGCACCAAATGCTCCGACGCGACCGGCGCAGATGTCTCGACGTATTCTTGGATGACCAATTTGAGAATGTGCCGGCGACGCTCGGTCATTTCACCAAACATAGTACCCCGATGCCTACGCGTTCCACCACAAAACTGCCCACCCAGCGGCAGGACACTGCGTATTCTAACATAGCAGCGGGTGCTTTGTCGTCTGGCACGCGCCGCGGCGACGGATGCCCATTCGGCTCGTTAAAAAACCGTCGTTTTCGCCGCTCAGCCTCAGGGGCTACCGGCAGCGGCTGCTATACTGCAGGCACAGACAACGGAGACTCCCATGGACGACATCATCGTCATCGGCGCCGGCCCGACCGGTGCGGCCGCAGCCCAACACAGTGCGCGCCGCGGCCTGCAGACCCGCATCATCGGCCCCAGCGAACCACAGCGCGCGACCCACCAGGTCTGGAGCAGCCACTACGACGAAGGGCGCCTCACCCACCGCGGTGCGCGCAACGTCGCGCTCGCCCTGCTGGCCCACGAATCGATGCAGCGCTACCGCGGCATCGAGCAAGAGAGCGGCATCGGCTTCTATACGCCCTGCGGCACGCTCAGCCTGAGTGCCGCGCCAGAGGATTTTTCGTATACGCAGGTGCGGCCTGCGCTCGAGGCAGCACTGGGGTTCACCTACGAAGACGTTGATCGCGGTACCCTCGCGCAGCGCTTCCCCATGCTCGCGACCGATATGGGGTACGTCGGCCTCTACGATGCGCCGCCAGCGGGCATCATCAACCCGCGGCGAATGGTGGCGGCCCATTTGGCCATCGCCGAGCAGCACGGCGCCACTCGGGTCGACGACATCGTGACGGCGGTCACGCCGGGCGACGAAGCGGTGACGGTGTCGGTCGGTGCGCAGTCGTACCGGGCCCGGCGGGTCGTCGTGGCAGCCGGCGGCTACAGCGGCCTGCTCGGGCTGTTGCCCACGGCAGTACCCCACACGGTGAAAAGCGAAACCGTGACCCTCGCACAGCTCGACGCGACGACCGCGGCGGCGTTGGGGGGCATGCCCAGCATGATGATCGATGTGCAGTCACCGGTGATTTCAGACGCGTACCTGACGCCGCCGCTGCTGTACCCCGACGGCAACTGGTACCTGAAAATCGGCAGCAACTGCGTCGACGATCTGTTTTTCACCGACCCTCAGGAAGTCCAGACCTGGGTGCGCTCGGGTGGGCACACCAGCGCCCACGCTGCCCAGATTGCGTTGTTGCGGGCGTTGTTCCCGGCAGTGGCGTTCGGCGCGTTCCAATCGGTGCCCTGCCTCATCACCCGAACGCCCAGCGGGGTGCCCGACATCGGCCTTCTGCACCCGCGGGTGGCCGCCATGGTGGGCTGCAACGGTTCGCTGGCCAAGAGCAGCGACGCGATCGGGCGGTTGTTGATCGACGCGCTGACTGCCTGACGATCACGCAGCAGCAGTCGGCGAAAACGCACCCAGCACTGTTGCACGCAGGGATTTCCGCGGGTGCGGGCTCGCCTGAAACCCCGGCGGCGCATGCCACCGGGGTTTTCGTGCGTCGGGCGGGGAGTGTGTACCTTCCGTCACGCAACTGCAGTGGGCGAAAACGCACCAGCGTGCTCTCGTGGGCAGACGTCGTGGGCGCGTGCGGGCAAAAGAGACCCCCCGGTGGCGATTGCCACCGGGGGCGCGGGGGGAAGCGGACGTCGGTTATTTTTTCGCGTGGTCGAAGACGGATCCACCTTGCCAGGGGGTACCGACGAGCGGGAGGGCGAAGCGGTCGAGACCGAGCCAGCCAGCGTTGCGCCAGGCGAGGATGAGGAAGATGCTGGGGATCAAGAGCATCGGGTTGATGCTGACGGTACCGGCCAAGAGGAAGTTGGTGTTCATCACCACCCCGAAGAAGGCGGCGATACCGGTCAGCATGCCCAGGATGAGACCCAGACCGACCGCGACTTCACCGAACGCGACCATGTAGCCGAAGATGCTGGCGTTGGGGATGACGAAGCTGGTCAAGAAGTCGGCATACCACTGCTGGACGGCGGGGTGGTCACCGGTCGACTTTTCGATCGCGCCCTTTGCGAAGCCCATGATTGCCCCACCGGCTGCCTCACCGATCCACAGACCCTTGGGGTCGGTCACCTTGTGCCAGCCTGCCTCGAGCCACTGGTAGCCGACCCAGATGCGGACGACGAGCCAGAGGATGCTGGCGCGCGGGTCTGCGAAGAGGAGATGGGCCAGCTTGGACTCACGCAGTTGGACTGGGCTCGTGATGCGCTCACTCATGGTGTGCTCCTTCTGAGCTCGAGGCGGTATCGACCGACTCGTTACTTCTACCGCACCCTGATTGGGGGGACCGCCGTTGGGCGATCGTGCGTCGGTGCGACGCGCCAGGGATGCTCGTCCAAACCATCGACCGGGGTGGGGAGTCGTCCTCGTGAATCGACCATCCTCGGAGTGATGTACCTACGCCCTTGCGTGGGATTCGTTGCGGAGCAGCGGGTGTGTGTCGGGTGCTGCGTGCCTCACTTCGTCAACTGCCTGCAGTATAGACATTGTGATTTTTTTGTCAAGAGCAATCGTGCACTTTTTCACAAAACTCGATATGACGCATATAACTCATTTTTAACAGAGAGAGATGCGGAAAATGGTGGGGAGGGGGTCACATGCATGTAGATGGAACGTCTGGCGTATACCCGCTCTGCTACGGTGTACGCGACAATCTATCGGACGCTTGGGTCGTGAGTAATCCGCAACCGTATGCTTTCGCCGGTCCGACGCCACGGATGCGTGCAAGGTTGAGGAGCGCGACATCGGTAACCCGTGCAGAACCACGAAAGTGATACGCCTGATACGTCAACGCACCTGCAGGGTGCCGGCCGTGGATGGTTGGGAGGGATTGCATCGACAATTCTGCGAGCATGAGTTGACACCCAGCATCGGCGAGTCGCCGCTCGAGCCACCCGATGATTGCCCCGGCGTCGGTCAGATCGACACGCGTAGCACTCATCAATGACTTTTTCGTGGGATTCGCGACTAATTCGAAGCGAATTGTTTCGCCGACTACATGACAATCAAACGTGTCGGTCAGATCGAACGTATGCACTGGTGGGAGCGCGTATCCATGCGGCAAACTCGTGATGTCGGGGTACTGTTGCGCCTGTATCAACACCGATAGCGACGTCGTGTGTGCCAGCAGCCGGTAGAGCACCTCATTTGCATCCCGCGTATTGTTGACATGGCGGAACATGCGCATCACCCGACGATGCATACCATGGCAATCCGCCAAATCTCTCTGGACTTCGGGGTGATTCGGTGCCAGGAAAATTTCTGTTTGCGTGATCATTCATACCTCCGTGCCGGAGAGTCTTGTTGCTATTTTACTGGAGTACACACCCATGGATATCAAAAAAAACGCCGGTGATCTGTATGGTTTGCTGCGCCAACCGCTTCGTCTGCCAGCACAATACTGCGCACAGCTGACACGTAGAAAGCGAATGTATTGCACATCAATCGAATGTCCTGAGTATCAACCGACTGCTCCATGATTGGTAGCCGGAGAAGGAAAATATACTTTGGCTCCATGACAGATGGCACGCTTCTGTACCACGCAGCTGGGAGTTTTTTCGCTGTAATTGTTAGAAATAACGGACAGTTCGCAGAAACACTCACTACACTGGAGGGAATCATTTTCGGAGCAACATGACGCACATTTTTTCATTCTCTCTCTATGACGGTCACGTCCTGATCGCACTGCAAGAAAAGACACTGTTGATCGACACTGGCACCCCACAGAGTCTCGCACGAGAATCACCTTTGTTTTTTTGTG
>JBJOJU010000023.1:0-5161 GCA_046046485.1 Chloroflexota bacterium
CGTGGTGCGGCGCGAACGCATCACAGTGCGTTGGGCTGCCTTCGCGTTGACGCTCTTTCGTACAAAGTGCTACAATACCCACCATTCGCAGGTTTTTGTACACTGAGCCGCACACACAAGATAGAGTTGCTGCATGGATCAAGACACCCGACCTCGTGAACCGCGTCGTGCGACGCCGGACCGGAACGCGAGCGACACCAGCCTCTCCGCTCCGCTGCGGCTGCGCAAGCGCGACCAAAAACCGCGCGTCTCGCGTTCGTCGGCGCTCGCCTACCTCGATAAACTGCTCAACAACTTCACCCCCACGTCGCAGACTGCACCCATCCCCGTCGCCGGGCCGATCTACGAGCGCTGTCTGGCGCTGGTGCAGGCCTTGGGCGACCCCGATAACCCCAATCACATCCAAGCCGCCGAAGAGCTGGTCACCCTGGGGCCAAACGCCGTCCCGGTGCTCATCCAGGCACTCCACCCCGATAATCCGTGGCTCTTGTCGTACCGTGCTGCCGAGGTCCTGGGCGAAATCGGCGACCGCAGTGCTACCCAGCCGCTCATCGACGCACTGGCGCACCCCAACAGCAACGTGCGCTGGAGCGTGGTCCGTTCGTTGTCGGTCGTGGGCAACACCCGGGCGCTGTTGGCGCTGCGGCGAGTGGCCCGTGACGACCGTGCCAAGACGACCTGGGGCGAATCGATCGCCGGTGTGGCGCAGAGCGCCATCGACCAGATGCAGACGGTCAATATCACCGTCAAAGTCGTCGAGCTGCTCAAAACCGCCATTTCGACCATCATCCTGCTGCTGGCGTTGGTGCTGGCGTGGAAGGTCTTCGAGCGCGTGCGGGGCGAAATCAGCACGGTGGGCATCGAGCCGACCGCGACTGCCGTCATCGACACCGCACCTGCGGCACCCCAACCCGAAAACACCGACCCCACTGCCACGGTCATCGCCACCCAGACGACCATTGGCGACATCCCCGGCGTGATCATCAACCCGGGCAACGTGCGCGAGCAGCCGGCCATCCAAGCCAACAACGTGGTCGGTCAAGTGGTCATCGACGACGAGATTTTCTACCTGGCGACCACGCCGGACCGCACCTGGTTCAAGATCAAGCTGGGCGCCAAGCGCTCGGCCACCTCGTCGATCGGCACCGCCGACGGCGCCGGGTGGATCAACGAAGCCCTGGTCGTGCCCCCCGAGGTCGAGCTGCCCATCGAAGACATGCAGTTGCCCACCCGGGTGCCGGCGAAAACCGCCACACCCGAGCCTGAGCCGACTGCCACCACCGAGGGTGCAACCGGTACCGAAGCGACCCCGGCCGCGACCGCCGAAGGCGGTGTCGCTGCCACCGAGATCCCGCCGCTGCCCCCCGAAGAGACCCCCACGCCCCAGCCGTAATCGATGCGAGGTGCCACGGTGATTCGCTTTTTCCGCGCCCTCTTTCTCTTCGTTGCCATCCTCGCCGTCATCGCGACGGCGGGGTTCATGCTGCTTTCCAACGAGATCCGCCGCCCCGGCGGCACCGACGACACCCCCATCGAATTCGTCGTCGAACCCGGTGCTGACACCAATGCCATCGCCACCCGCCTCGCCGAGCAAAAACTGGTGCGTCAGCCGCTGCTGTTTGTGGCGTTGGCCCGGCTGCAGAACCTCGACGACAAACTGCAAGCGGGCAACTTCTTGCTGCGCCAGACGATGACGATGAACGAAATCATGGTCGCGCTGCAACAAGCCCGCGTCAAAGAGGTCCAGATCACCATCATCGAAGGCATGCGGCTCGAACAAATCGCCGAGGTCGTCGGTGCGGCGGGCTTCCTCAACATCACCGAAGCCGACGCGTTGCGAGCCTTCCAGGCAGGTGCGCGCTACAAACCGGGCCACATCTACCTCGAATCGCTGCCAGCCGACGCGACGCTCGAGGGGTACCTCTTCCCCGATACCTATCGCCTCAACGAGACGGCGACCATCACCGACGTCGTCGACCTGCTGGTAGGCCACTTCGAAGAGCAATACGCCACCATCGAGCGCGAGGTCCAGGTGCCCGACGCGTCGGTGCACAACATCGTCACGATGGCGTCGATTATCCAGCGCGAAGCCGCCCGCAACGACGAAATGGCGTTGATCTCGGCGGTCTTTTGGAACCGGCTCAAGCCCGAGAACGCCGGCGAAACCGGCGGCGGCAAGCTGCAGTCGGACCCCACTGTGCAGTACATCCTCGGGCAGCCGGGTGATTGGTGGCCCAAACTCGAGAACCTGACCCTCGACGAAATCAATGCCGCGCCGGGGCTCTACAACACGCGCGTCCAGAACGGCTTACCCCCCGGGCCCATCAGCGCCCCCGGCTTGAGTGCGTTGCGCGCCGCTGCCCGCCCCGATGCCACCGCCAACTACATGTACTTCGTCGCCAAGTGCGGCGCGCCCGGGCAGCACAACTTCGCTGCCAGTTACGACGAATTCGCCGTTTTTGAGCAAGAATACCTCGCCTGCGGCCAATAAACAGACACGGAGCTCCCCACATGTCGTCTGCACAGACGCGTATCGCCGGCGTCATCGGTGACCCGGTGGCACACAGCAAATCACCGGCGATGCACAACGCTGCCTTCGCCCACTTCGGGCTCGATGCCCATTACGAGCGCTGGCATACCCCCCTCGCCGAACTCCCCGCCCGCATCGAATCGTTGCGCGCACCGCACATGTACGGTGCCAACGTCACCCTGCCCCACAAACTGGCGATCCTGCCCTTGGTCGACGAGGTCGACCCCATCGCTGAGCTCATCGGCGCCGCCAATACCATCATCCGCTTGCCCGACGGCCGCCTGCGCGCCACCAACACCGACGCCCCGGCCTTCCTGGCCGAGGTGACCGATGTCTGTAAGCTCGACCCCAATGGCCTCGAAGTGGTCATCCTGGGGGCGTCGGGTGCCGCCCGTGCCGCCGCGTTTGCCCTGGCCCACAGCGGCGCCGCCCGCATCACCGTCATCAACCGCACCATCGAAAAAGCCGAAGAGCTGCTGGGCGACGTGTTGGCATCGCTCGAACACGACCCCATCCTCACCTACGCCGCACCCGACGAACCCGACCTGGCCGAGGTCATCGGCGCCGCCCAGCTCGTCGTCAATGCCACCACCCTGGGCTGGCACGGCGACGAGACCCCCCTGCCGGCGCACTACATCCAACCTGGGATGACCGTCTACGACATGGTCTATCGCCCTACCACCCTCCTCGCCGACGCGCACGCACGCGGCGCCCACGGCTACGACGGCCTGGGCATGCTGGCCCGTCAGGCTATCATCGCCTTCCAGCATTGGACCGGGCTCACGCCCCCCCTCGAGCTGATGCTCACCGCCCTGCGCAACGCCTGAGTATCGCACCGTTTCGGTACGATGCAAGTGAAAACGCCCCCACGGTACTGCGTGCCGTGGGGGCGCTGCCGTCTCGATGACGTCGGCGTGAGTCTTTCGCCGCACAGCGTTCGTTGTGCAGCCAAACTCTCTGTCCTTTCTCCTTGCACACCAAAAACCAGAAGCCGTCGCATGTGCGACGACCTCTGGCTTCTCTACTCTCTACTCTCTACTCTCTACTCTCTACTCTCTACTACGGGGTCGGCGTTGCCGTCTTGGTCGGTGTACGTGACACGCCGACGTCATTGCTCTGGTCACCGAGCACGATGATGCGACCATTGCGCAAGCCGACGATGGTATTTGCATAGCCGGCAGCCACGGTGTAGATGTCGGTGTATTCCTCGGGGATGTCCAGCTGATTGACACTGTTGTCACCCCAGCCGATCACCTTGCCGCTGTTCGTCAACGCAATCGAGAACCGGTTTCCGGCACTGATGAACTTGATGTCGACCGCCGTCACTGGTACTTTTGCTTGACCATTCGAGTTATTGCCCCATGCAACCACGGTCCCGGTTTGCAACAACGCCAACGAGTGATCCAAACCTGCCGACACCTGGGTGACGATCTGCTTCCGCAAGACCTTCGCCGGTGGCTTGGTCTGCCCCTGTTTCCCGTTCCCCCAACCAATGACGGTGTTCTTGGTGGTGACGGCCAATGCATGGTCAGTACCGCCAGCAATCAGCTTGACACCCTTCTTGAGTGTTTTGGGCACCTGCTTGACCGTTGACTTCGCGTTGCCCCAGTACACCACGCCGCCCTTTTTGTTGAGGGCCAGACCGAAGCTTCCACCCGCTGCGATCGCAACGATGTCTTTCTGTGCGGTCTTGGGGATGTTGATTTGCTGCAGTGTGTTGGCACCCCAACCGTACACCCTGCCGCCTTTGAGTGCCAATGCGAAGTTCGTCCCGACCGCGATGTCTTGGATCCCCGCTCCACAGCAGGGTGGGATATTAGCCTGGTACTCGCGATTCATGCCCCACGTCACCAATGTGTTGTTCTGGAGCAGCCCGAGCACGAATGATGCGCCGATGACACCTTTCTTCATCATGTACGGAATCGGCGTCGGCGTCAGCGTCGGGGTGTACGTCCGCGTATTGGTCGGCGTGGATGTGACCGTCGGCGTCGGATCGGTGATGAAGAACTCCCGCTGTACTTCGGCAGATTCGGCATACTTGACCCCCGCCTTGTTGGTGCCTGCCGCAGCATACGCCTTGACCGTACACTTGCCCACGCCGACTACCATCAGCTTCCCAGCCACAATGGTACATACCAATGGGGTCGTGGTCGCGTACAGCACGGGGAGTCCAGAGTTTGTCACCGCTGTCAGAGGAATTTCTTTCCCATCGGACAAATGCCACTCAGGGAACGCCGGAAAGGATATAGTCTGGACTGCAGGCGTGGCCACCGTCGTCGGTGTCTTTGTTGCTGTCGTTTCAACGATCGTGGTTGGGGTCTTCGTTGCTGTCGCTTCGACCAGCGTTGTCGGGGTCCTCGTCGAAGTCGGAGATGCAACGAATCCTTCTGGAGTCGGCGTCGCCGTCGGGACGACATTCGTGATGGTGTAGACAGCACCATCCGACTTGAATGAACCATCACACGTCGGATCATCGAACAGCCAATTCGATGAAGACCCACCAGCCCCGGGGGCTTTGAGATTGAACGTCGCCCATTCGGTGGCTTCGCCTTGGTTCGCGTCTGCGGTATAGGTAATCGGGATCGTCAAACCGCCTGCTCGACTCCCTGCAACGATACCACCGTCATAGTC